>DATGOF010000001.1:0-4379 GCA_035306285.1 Acidobacteriota bacterium
TTTTTTTTTTTCACGCAAAGGTTTGTGGCACGGGCGTCAAATAGCGGCGATACCATCTCAGACCTTCCCAGCCAGTAGTTGAGGGTTCAAGTTGACTGGATCCGTTAGAATCATAGCTTAGCAGCCTGCTGCTGTTAGACCTTTGACTGCAATAAGCAATTGAACGATCTACTACGCGATCATTGGAGGGATCTTAGAAGATGAAATCTGAAGTAAGTGACCATTGCGAGCGCAAATTGGGCTTCGCCGTAGGCTGCGAAAGCGCCGCTTGTCAGCGTTGAGAACTGGAGTCTGACAGCTGGTTTGGTACGGACTAACGAACGCCTCGTTCGAGGCCTGACGGTTTGCATCTTCCTGGCGGTCCTGGTATTAAGCCTCCTCCTTTTGGCCCGGGCCTTTTTCGGACCTCTCGATTTTCCGGTTCGGATGCACTCTCCCCGGAATGTCCAGGACTGGATCGCATTCGGAGTTCTGCTCCTAATCGCGTGGAGGGCGCAGCTGGAGCCTGCACCGAAGAGCCGTTACTTCCAGCGGTTCCCACAAGCGATTCTTCCCGCTACAATTGTCTTCGGCACGACGCTGCTTCTGTTCTCACCCTGGCTGTCGACCGGTTTCCTCTCCGATGATTTCATTCATATCGAGCTTGCGGTCTCCGCCAAGAGCCTGGAAAACTTCCTGGCAACCGGAGACGGTTTCTTCCGGCCGATCGGTTATCTTTCACTGGCAATCACTGCAACGGTAGCCGGGAAGGATCCTGTGCTATGGCATCTGTTCGCGATCCTGTTGCATGGGATCAACAGTCTGGTACTCTTCGTTTTTCTGTACGAGCTCTGTGGAAGGCGACAGGTGGCGGTTTTAGGAGCCCTGCTCTTCGCTCTGCATGGTAGCCGGCCTGAGTCCGTGATCTGGATCGCCGGCCGGTTCGATCTGATCGCGACGACGTTTGTTCTTGTCACGCTATGGACGTTTATCCGCTGGGAGAAGAGAAACAGACGCAGCTCTTATCTACTGGCGTTGTTTACCTGTCTGCTGGCTCTGTTGAGCAAAGAGGTCGCCTATGTGACGCCGGCCTTGCTTCTCCTGCTATCGATTTATCGGTCCCATAGTGTGACGGAGGCTTTCAAGTCTACTTTTCCCTTCTGGTTTCTGACCGGGGTCCTGTTTGTTTTCCGATACTGGTGGATCGGAGGAATCGGAGGCTATCTCGATCCCGCCACCAGTCAGCCGGAGATCTTTGCCGTTCGTCTCGTCGATGTCGCACGGATCCTGGTTCTTCGCGTCTGGGCGGTGATGATCTTTCCTCTGAACTGGTCGTCCGACACCCACTGGCTGGTTGCCCTGATTCTGCTCTTCTATCTGGCAGCGTGGATCATACTGATGTTGAAAATCAGACTGGAGAAGCGAATCTACTGGATCTCAGCGGCGTTCGTCTTAATCAGCTCACTTCCCGCCGTCCAACTTCTACTGATCGGATCGGATCTTCGGGGGGCACGGCTGCTCTATCTGCCTTCGGTCGGCTTCGCCCTCCTGTTTGCGGCTTTGCTTCAGGGCCAGGGACTCTCCAGGGGGATGAAACGACTGATTGCCGTCACCGTCCTGGTCTTCAATTTCGCCGCGCTGACCCACAACGCCCGCATCTGGAAGGATGTCTCGGAACTGGCTGAAAGAACCTGCCGGCAAGCAGCTTTGATCATAGAGCGGCAGGGAAGCAGAGCGATCCTCATCCGGGACCTTCCCGGTACCATCGACGGAGTCTTCCTTTTTCGAAACGGATTTGCCGAATGTGTCAGTCGGTACCTGGAAAGTGAGAAAATGCCCGCGATCAAGACTCTTCCTCCGGGAAGTGACTATATGACGACTTTGCCGGACGATGCGGATCAGCTGATCTGGAATGGAAAGGAGCTGTTCTTCCTCCCGGGAAGTGAGTGATAGCCGCTCGCAATCATGTGCGCCAGGTTGTTCCTAGCGTCTTGCAGTGCGCTCCAAGCTGTCGAACTGGAAGCTGGCCAGAGGCAGTCCGTTTTTGGTACGCAGAATGGTTGCGGGGGTGGATTTATGCTGATGCCTTGTGCGTGTTTTAGTACCGGATGAGTTGCACCGTCTCCCTTTAACGTAATGCCTCATTGGCTGAAAATTCGGCCCACAGAAGATGCAGGAACGAAGGTTGTGAGAGACGGATCGATATCTCCCGGAAGAGGAAGAGACACGGCAGATTCCGAAAACTCATCTGAGGATATGAGAAGTAGTTCTCCGTTCTCTCCGGAAACATTGGAATCCAAAAGCATCAACACAAGCAACGGCAAAACACACTTTAATTTCATCAGTTCCTGCCCTTCCTTAAACATTCTTATACTTTCTAGTGGCGCTTTATCGGACTTCATTCCTGCGAGACAAGACTCTGAACCGGTACTTCCACATATTTTCCTTCCGGAAAGAGGATCTGAAGGACTCCGACGGCAATCGGGAGATCACTGCTGATTTCGAGCGATCCATGTCCCATAGTTTCCTAAAAAGCGATTGCAGCTCTATTTGAACCGACCAGTCTTGCGTTGAATTACCAGATAAGCTTTTCTATTCACTGTCCCGACAAAAGTTCAAGATTTAATTCATGGGCCTGTGATGAGGTATTGACTTGTAACAGGACCTGTAAACAGAGTTCCAGGAGTCTTGCGATGTCGAGAAACGTTTTCGTTTTCCTTATTGCTGTCTTTTTCCTGTCTTCCCTGCTGGCTGCACAGGAGAGAGTTTTTGTTCCCCAGGTCGTCGATGGCGAGAATCCGCCGGCCAACACCGGACGCTTTGCCACACGGATCAATTTAATGAATCCCTCGCCGAATGATGAGATCTCGGTGACTCTTACCTTTTTCAACGCCGACGGAAATGCAGTCAATCGCCTCCCTGGCCAGAGTCCCGGAGGACCGAGTGTCCGGTTTACGAGAACGATCCCTCCGTCGGGTGCTGCTTCAGTGGAAACCGCCAATGGACCCTTTACGATTGTCGGGTGGATCGAGATCGAGGCGACCGGGGACGTCCGGGTCGAAGCGATTACCCGGTTTATATCAAATGACGGCCGAAGGCTCTTTTCGGCCCGCAATCTTTGTGAGCCTCCCGTGTCAGAGTTTTCAGCCTTTGCCGTTTTGAACCGGGCAGATTCCTCTACTGCCGTTGCCCTCTTGAACACATCGGAGACTGAAGCGGCAGAAGTCACCGCCAGGCTGATCGACTCACAAGGGCAGGTCTTTCGCGAAGTGATCGTCGTGATCCCTCCAGGACAGAAGATCGCCCGGTTTCTAACAGAAAGCGAATTCTTTCCCGATGCCGGTAGTTTCTTCGGTACGGTTGAGATGTCGAGTACCGTCCCTCTAGCGGTTACGATCATAGAGGCCAGTCAAGATTCCTGGACCACTATGAAAATGTTTACAACGATGGCAAGTAATTAACTACGGGGTTGACTTCACCGACAGCGGCGGAAGTCTCTGCTTGCGTGCACCGCAGCCTGTTAGTCTTCGAAACCCGCAAAGGCCTCGCGAACGATGCTTTCAATCATCGCCACTTCTTTATCATGGAGCTTCTCGAACTCACCGGTTCGCCTTCTCCTCGACAGACTTCCCCGATTTTGCCGGATGAACATCAAAAGGTTTTCGGCGGTGCGATCCGGCATTTCGACGGTTTCCATGATACGCCGTATGGCTTCATCGTGGCGATGGAGGTAGTCAATCTCGCGGGGCAGATCCTGCTCAATTGTCCGTGCAACGCAGGAATAGAGAAACTCGGCCTCTTCTGTGCAGTCGAAAAAACGGTAGAGGTCGGCCGTGTCGTTCAGAACCTCGACGTTATGTTCAGGCGTTGGCCTCCATTCGATGAACGGCATCAGCGGGCCTGAATGCCTCCGCAGCGTGCTGCGATAGTCATCTATGCGGTCGAGCATGACCGAAGATACGGGAAAAACCATCCCGGACGGCGCAAACTTCCGTTCGGCGAGGACATGATGAATGAGACAGCGGTGCATACGGCCATTGCCATCCTGCAACGGATGGATGTAGACAAAGCTGAAGGCCGTGGCAGCGGCTTGCAGGACCGGGTCAATATCACTCATGCTCATCCGCGCGTTGACGTCCAACAAGGCATGCATAAGGTCACCCAGATCATCCGGACGTGCGCCGATGAACTCCGGAAGTGGGTCGCCTTCATGATCTCGTTCACCAAGAAACACGCCATCCGGACGCAGCCCCGGTCGTACAAAACGTGTGTCCTCGATCAGAACGCGCTGGAGCCGGATGATCTCGTCCGGCGTCAAGGGGTTCCTTCCGGCTTGCAGGACGGCACGACCCCACCGTTCGAGGCGGTTCCGCGGGGGGCGTTCGCCTTCAATCTCAAAA
>DATGOF010000002.1:0-2119 GCA_035306285.1 Acidobacteriota bacterium
CCTCTCGATTACCGCCGAGGCGACATCCTGGTATCCGACCGAACTGGAGCCGGATGATTCCATCGCCTGACCCGTCTGTGGATCAAAAGGAAACGAAAAGTGCATTCGATAAGGATGGGAATCGGCTGCTTCAAGCCCTTTCCCTTTGACCGTTTTGGCATGAACAAGAGGGACTCGGTGGGAATCCCGCGCTTGTTGCAAGGCCTGGACCAGAGTTTCCAGATCATGGCCGTCGACCGGTCCTATGTAATGGAAGCCGAGAGAGGTGAACAGCGTTTCGGGATCCCTCGAATTAAGCTGACGACTTTGCAGGTAATCGTGCAAGGCACCGTAGCCGGGACTGATGGCGAAGCCATTGTCGTTCAACAGGACAATGAGCTTCAGGTCACGTTCGGCTCCCAGGTGATTTAAAGCCTCCAGTGCCATCCCTTCACAGAGAGCTCCGTCCCCGATGATAGGAATGACATAGTGGTCCTTCTTTTGAAGACGGTTAGCCAGCGCGAGTCCCATACCGACCGACAAGGAGGTTCCTGCATGGGACGCCTCAATAATGTCGTGACGACTCTCACTGCGGCTGACGAACCGATTCATCCCTCCATAAGTATTCAAAGAGGAGAAGAGGTCGGCGCGTCCGGACACTACCTTATGGGTATATCCCTGATGTCCGGTATCCCAGATGAGTTTGTCACGGGGCGAGTCGAAAACGTAGTGCAGCGCCAGTGTCAGCTCAACTGTACCCAGGTTGGCGCCGATGTGTCCGCCGGTCTTCGAAACGCTGTCGATCAGAAAGCGCCTCACCTCGCCTGCCAGCTGCTGCAGCTCATCGAGGCTGAGGTTCTTCAACTCCTGGGGGTTCACGAAGGTGGTTGGTTTGTCAGGCATGGCTTTTCTCCGAAATGGCCGGTACAGCTTCGGGTTTCACCAACAGGCGGATCTCCTGGCGAGCAGAGTCCAGCCTGTCATAGACTTCCTGGCAGCTTCTTCCTACCGCCCAGATGAAGCCGCACACGCTCGAATTGTCTTTTGGATTGTGAAGTATCGACCCGGTCCTGGCGGTAATTTGCACCTCTTCGATACCCGCAAGAGCCCGTGCTTCTGCCTCCCCGCGGATCTCCTGGAGCACCCCCGGGGCTTCCGGAAAAAGGGCCTGCCAGCCGGCAAATTGGCGTGCTGGGGAGGGCGGAAAGTGAATGAGCCCGCCCTTTCGGGACTTGAGATAGGAGAACCACAACTCTACCGGACTCATGCCATAAACGAGCGGAGTTATGAAAGAGGTACTGACGTCTCCGTGAAAGCGCGGTGCAATCTCCAGGAAGACCGGCCCGGTTTGGGTCCAGATAAGATCCGCTTTCAGCGGGCCGCTTTCCAGATCCAGAGCATGTGCGGCTCTGGCCAGGAAGGAATAGACCTCCTCCTGCTGCCGCACAGTGAGGCTGGAAGGCTGGCGGCCGCGGATCGGATAATGGTAAGGAATTCTGGAGAACTCACGATCGAGCAGTCCGCACGGCACCAGTTTTCCTTCGATCATGCAGGCATTGACGTCTATATGGATTCCCTGCAACAGCGGTTCGATAATGACTCGAGGGCCGAAACGGCGCGCTTCCCCTATTGCAACCGCCAAATCATGATCACGGTGGGCACTGCGGACCCCCTGGCTACCACTGGAAGCGGCGGGCTTGACAATCACCGTCTCGGGTAGCTGCTTCTCGATACTCGACAGATCTGTATCCTCTTCGAGGTTCCATCCCTCAGGCGTCGGGATTCCCGCGTGCCTGAGAATCGTTTTGCAGGTTTCCTTGTTCAGACAAGCAGTGACGGTCCGTTGCGACGGACCGGGAAGACCGTAGTGTTCGGCGATGGCCGCAACCGCAGGCAGAGCGAAATCGGCACTGGCGAAAGCTCCGGCAAGACCGTGTTGCCGGTCAACCTGCTCGGCCAGCCCGATTAGCGATTCAACATCGCTGCCGGAGATAACTTCAAACCAGTCGGCCCAGGGGCGACCTGCACAATTGGGGTTCTGATCCGTGGCAACCACCAGGAAGCCCAGTCTTCGAGCCAGCTCCAGAGTTGGAGTCTGTAGCTTTCCGGCTCCTATCAAAAGGATGGCTTTTCCGTTTCT
>DATGOF010000003.1:0-2750 GCA_035306285.1 Acidobacteriota bacterium
TTGCCAAAAGCCTCCCTGGGGTACTCTGACAGCTATTGACCTCAGGACCGGAACTTTCAGGTGGAGAGTACCGCTGGGCGTGGTCGATGAATTGGTCGCGAAAGGCATTCCCCCTACGGGAACGTCTAACCTGGGGGGCTCGCTGGTTACGGCCGGAGGACTAGTGTTCATTGCGGCCACCAACGACAGCCGATTTCGGGCTTTTGACAAAGAGACGGGAGCAGAGCTCTGGGTGAAGCGATTGCCTGCCAGCGGTCATGCTACGCCGATGACCTTCCGGGGACCGAAAACAGGTAAACAGTACGTTGTGATTGCTGCGGGAGGAGGGAATAAGTACAACGCTGCTTATTCCGATACGCTGATCGCCTATGCTCTGCCGTAACCGTCAACCAAAAGCCTTTCGTGTATGGATTCTAATTTTATGCTCCACGATCCCCTGTATGGCCATCGCCCAAGATGACCAGGCGAAGCCTGCTGACACGAGCGTTCCAGTTCAACAACCGATTCCCTTCAGTCACCGGATTCACTCTTCCTTACAGCTGGAATGCGCGACCTGTCATCCGGGGGCTACCGAGAAGGCTTCAGCTGGTTTGCCCAAAGCCGCTGATTGCCTGCAGTGCCATCGATCGATGGCAAACCAGAGCCCCTTTATTCAAGAGCTAATGACCGCCGATCTAAACAATCCAATAGAATGGGTCCGTATTTATGAGCTGCCTTACTTTGTATTTTTCAGTCACGCCTCCCATTCTCAGGCGGAAGTCGAGTGTCATGTTTGTCATGGAGAGGTCGAACAGCAGGACGTGCTCACGCGTCAAAGGGAGATGACGATGCTGTTCTGCGTGGACTGCCATAAAGACGAGCAGGCTTCCACTGAGTGTAACTTCTGCCACGAACTTAACCAGTAAGGACTCACGAGGTTCGCCACAGAGTGCACGGGGGATGGCTGAGTCTGTCTGGCACTCTGTGGCGAGCACTCGGAGGGCGAATCAGTAGTCCAGCCGCAAGCCGAACAGCATGCTCCGGGCAGCACCGGCTCGGGTCACGATACCAAAGGTTCCACTTTCGATATTGGTGCTGGGATTTGCGAAGTTGGGACGGTTAAAAGCATTGAACAGCTCCCAGCGAAACTGGAGTCGAGCACGCTCGTTCGCCACATCCCAATTCTTGGCAACTACAATATTCCACAGCGCTTCCCCGGGTCCGGTAAGAATATTTCGCGCCGAGTTACCGTACCAGCCTCGTCCTCCTTCCGGCACGGCAAAGGATCCGGCATCAAAAATCGGCAATCCGGCCTTGATTCGATCGCGCATGCTGCCGGAATCCAGGTTTCCGTCGCCAACCCGGTCGGGTCTTCCACCAAACTGGTTTGTATTGGCAGGATCCGTGCTGCTGAACGCGGGGCTGAGGAGCTGCCCCGTAACCAAGGTCGTGATCCCGTTAAGCTGCCAGCCACCAAGGACCTGATCAGCCCAGACCGGCAGCCCACTTCCATAGCGGCGGCCTCGCCCAAATGGAAGCTCCCATATATAGGAGAAACGAAGTTGCTGGCGGCGGATGTTCGGGTCGTCTCCTTTCTCCAGGTGTCGCTGGTACTGGTTCTGCTGAGGTGTAGCACTCCAAGAACGGAGGTCGACGTCAGTCAGCGCCTTGGCCCACGTGTAATTGACGTCGAAGGCCACACCATTGGCAAAGTCGCGGTCAACATGAATGTTCAGACCGTGATAGATAGAGCTTCCTCCGGTCTGGGTCAGGTTAACGGCATTAAAGCGCGGGAAGCGACGACGGGCGGGATCGAACGGTTCCGCGCCGGGCGGCAACAGGTTTAGATCTTCGTTATACGGGATGTTCATCGCGCGTGTGCCCACGTACCCGACGTCCAGAGCCATGTCCCAGATCTGACGCCCTACCGAAATATTCCACTGCTGAGTTCGCTCATTCGGGAAGTAGGAGCTCAACCCTGAAATTGTTTGAATGCCTGAAAATTCTGAGGTGGTCGTAAACGGGTTAGGAAATTGAATGGACGCGACGTCCTCATCCGGAAGGATGAAGTCCTGGTTCGATTCCCACGGTCCGCCGGTCGCGCGTAAGGCCATCAGGCCAGGCCAAATCTGTGTATACAGGCCATATCCCGCGCGGATGACGGTCGTAGCATCTTTAAAGGGACGAATCGCAATTCCGACTCGTGGGCTCCAGTTGTTCCTATCACTTTCGTAAAGACTCCTTTCCGGAAAGCCGGCTTCAGTCGCGGGAATCACTGTCAGCGACTCGATTACTTCAGGGATCAGGTCAGTCGGGAGAGAGGAGCCGGCTGTAACGAGGTTACCCGTTCTGGGATCGAACGTGAACATTCGGTCGTACTGTTCGACCCAAGGAGTGTGCAAATCATATCGAAGTCCGAGATTGATGGTGAGCCAGGGACTCACATTAATATCATCCTGAAAGTAAGCCCCAAATTGCCAGCTCCGGGGATAGACTGCCGGACGAGGAATGGTCCTCCGGGCAAAACTCGGGTAGCCGAGCAGGAAATTGGCATAACTGAATCCACTCAGGCGATCATCGAAAGTGAATTCACCGCGGATCGATTGGGGGGCTCTGAAGTCGTTAATCTGATAGCGGCGAAGATCAACTCCCATCTTCAGGATATGAGCACCGCGATAAAGCGACAGGTTATCCACGACTTGATAAGTGTTCTCAGCATGATAGTTGTTGATTGACCCCATACTGGTGCCATGAAATGGTATGGCACCGCC
>DATGOF010000004.1:0-3610 GCA_035306285.1 Acidobacteriota bacterium
GATAGCTGCAGCTGGCGATTTATACTCGACTCAATTCAGCTGACTGGCTTTGTCGCAAACCCATCCAAGGAGTACGACCATGAGCATCAGGACAACTCTGCTTGTGTCTCTTTTCTCGTTCTCTTTCCTGTTCGCACAGGAGAAGTGGGAAAGCCCCGTCAAAACGCTTTTGCGTGAGAAGCAACTGGTTGTCGGTGCTACCATCTCTAATCCGAGTGTTGAGAGCGCTGCTCAGCTCGCAAATGCCGGATTTGATTTCCTCTGGATCGAAATGGAGCATAGCGCGATCACACTGGAAACAGCGCGGTTAATGATTCTTGCGACACGCGGTTTAAAGGCAGTGCCATTCATTCGAGTGCCCATCAACGAACTATGGACTGCTAAACGTGCCCTTGACGTAGGAGCGTTGGGCGTTATTTTCCCGTTCACGTCTACCGTCGAGCTGGCGCGACAAGCGGTAGCCGCCTGTAAATACGGTCCTGAAGGAAGACGAGGATTTGGCCCGGGCCTGGCTTCTTTTCGATGGCCTGCACCGGATGAAGGCTATGCACAGTTTGCCAACCGGAATGTCACGGTAGTGATTCTGGTCGAAGATGCTGAGGGTGTAGCAAATGTCGACGAAATCGCTGCTATAGGGGGGATTGACGTTATCTACATTGGCGTGTACGACCTTTCCTATTCGCTCGGATACGGTGGACAACTAGACCATCCAGTCGTGAAGGAAGCCATTCAGAAAATCGTCAGGGCAGCAAAACGGAACAACGTCGCCGTCGGCCGTCCTGGCGGGAGTCCTGAACAGATCCTTCAACTGATCGAAGAGGGATTCAGCTTTTTTCAAAGTCCCAGCGATCTGGGATTCATGCAGTCCGCAGCACGCCAATACCTTCAACCCCTGGGCAAGGAGGGACATGATCCCGCGCGCCAGAGCCTCTATTAGAAGCGGAGTTCTTCCGAGAGGAGATGACAAACGAGAGTCTTTTCGTTAGTGTCGGCCTTCTGGTAGCAGATCGGGTCCCAGTCAAAGGCCGCGGGTAATCAGTCGCTGACCGTCAAGAACTCGTCAGGGTTTAATGGTCGATGGGAAATTCTGATCGTTTGGATGGCGCCCTTGAACCAGTAAACCTGGTTTAGGCGACAGCCGATTGAAGTCTTTCCACCTGCCATCGGAGAATACTCAACTGAACCGGAGCGTTCCTGGACGCCATTGATGTAATGGCGCATTTCCTGTCCGTCGTAAACAAGCGCGGCATGGTACCACTCACCAAGAGGATGCCAGCTTTCTCTGGACTGGAGGGTCTTCTCGGATTCACCTGCTTTAATAAACGTGTCCAGAAACCATTCGTTCTGGTCATTCAGTCGAGTTTCCACAAGCACGCGATGGTCTTCTTCGGCTTGGAAGTGAAGGAATCTTTGCTCTCGTTCACCTTCCGGGTCGGGACGGAACACAACCTCAACGGTGAAGACTGAGGCGCCAGCGAGCGGGTTCGTATCAAGTATAAGGCCGTCTCCCTGGCCATCGAATTCTACGGCCTGTCCGCCAGGCGAATCGACAGCTCTGGGATCACCCAGAACAGATACGAGGTGGCCGCTTATCTCGGTGAGGTTATCGATCTGCCAGAGAATATCAGAAGATTCTGAGTGAACTTCGGCTATCCGGCTTTCTGAACAACCGATTAGGAAGATCCCCAGAATCAGACCCAGAAGAAAGCGATTCATCTCCCCTCCTCAGCTATTTTCCTGCGTATCTTAACACGTGCTCCCCTGTCCCAACCTTTGAATCTACAGAATCTACTAGGTTCGTTCACCCAATCCGCTCCCGAAATCTAGAAGCCAGCACTGCCTAATGGGGACAGGCCTACTCTACGGCACTGCCTAATGGGGACAGGCCCCTACTCTACTCGACGCACACCCATGGGCACCTCCTAGTGGGGACAGGTCTCGACCTGGCGATAACCCTTTGGGCGGCAAATCTTCTGGTGTCAGCCCTCTGGTGCACCTTCTGGTGCCAGGCCTCGGCTCTTCCTCCGGCCTCGACTCTTCCTCCTCCCACAACCTTCTGGTGCCGGGCCTCGACTCTTCACTTAGCATCCACAGGTTGGCAAAAAGGGGGGCGCAACTGACTTGATGGGGACAGGCCTCAGCTCGTCCTTTGATGCCGGTGGTGAGTGAACTTTCGCTCATTCAGAAGTCGACAACGACGTGCTATCAATGCTATCAATCCTTTCGCTTGACCCCTGTTCCTCCCCGGGAATAGAATTAGCCATTCCATTCGCGCAAGAAGTTATTCGCCCAGAAGACCTTCCTTTCAGAAAGCGGCATGGCTTCCTTTCAGCCAGAGGGCACGGAGATCTCAAAATGCCAACCTACAAGACCAACTACACTTACCGCAATTGGGCTAGGACCCAGGAATTCAAACCGGCACGATTAAGCGAGCCGCAAACCGAGTCGGAAGTCGTTGAAGTCGTTCAAGATGCTCTGGCGAAAGGCCATCACATTCGCCCTCACGGCGGTGGACACTCCTGGTCAGATTTGATCGTTACTGACAGCACGCTCATCCAATTGGATCGCCTCAAGGCAGGACAGGCTGATCTCCCCAATCGTCGCTATACCGTACAGGCCGGGATCCGTCTGAAAGACCTGATTCGAAAACTTGCAGAGCAAGGACTGGCTCTTAGGAACCTGGGCTCTATTACAGAGCAATCCATTGCCGGCGCCATTTCCACCGGAACACACGGCACCGGCCTTCGACTGCAGAACATGTCGCAGTCGATTATCTCTATGAAACTGGTCACGGGGACAGGTGAGCTTCTTTCCATTCAGGAGACAGACACCGACCTATTAGATGCCGCCAGGGTGAGCCTCGGAGCCCTGGGAATCATTACTGAAGTGACCATCGACTGTGTTCCTCTCTACGATCTGGAGTACACCGCATTTTTTGGTCAGTTCGATGACGTGATTGGACAAATCGAGACGTTGAACGAAGAGAATGAAAGATTTCTAATCTGGTGGCTGATTCCTCCTTTCGGATCCAGGGAGAACGTTATCGTCATAACTATGAATCCCACGGGAGCACCTCGAGGCAGTTCTGAGGAGTGGCCCATATCAGGTGAAGACGGCATTCACGAACCACTGCCCATGGATACCAATGACTTATTCGGTCGTCTGGTTAGTCGAACCTTCTCACCACGTGCTCTCCAGCAGGTCATCAGGTACACCGACCGCTATGACAAGGTTCTTACGCTGCCGCTACTTCCGGTATTCCATCGGGAATTCGAGTATGCCATTCCCGTCGAAAAGACCTCTGAGGCGCTCTTGCGATTGAAGCACGTCATTGATGAAGGTGACATTTCGACAACCCTTCCCATCGAGGTTCGGTTTGTGGCAAAGGACAACAGCCTGCTTAGCCCGGCCCGTGGTCGAGACGTCTGCTATATTGGCGTCTCGACCCAACCCAATGCCAATGAGGTTTATGCCCGCGTCGAACCAATCATGAAGGACCTCGAAGGTAGACCTCATTGGGGCAAGCATTTTTCACTTCGGCGCTCAGAAGTGGAAGCAATGTACCCTGATTCCTACGACATCTTCCGGCAATTGCGGCAAGAACTCGATC
>DATGOF010000005.1:0-3747 GCA_035306285.1 Acidobacteriota bacterium
CCCATCATATCGAATCTTAACCGCAGAGGCACCGAAGGCACAGAGGAAGAATTGTGGCGAAAACCCAATCTAGGTGGCAGCCCGCGATTGGAGCGAAACCGGACCCCGGGGCGTTCCCGTGCCGCCCAATTGGGCTGTAGGGCAGCACAGTTCGTTAAGTAGCGTACTTTTAAGCATTTTGAAAGCCTTCAAACTTCAGGTCAGAATAGTCATGCTATTGTTCGATTCGGAATCGGAATCCTGAAGGAGGAGGAAATACGCATGAAAAGGTACCCTTGCTGTACAGATGGAGAGGCAGGTCGGACTGGACCAGTCTGGGATCAAGTGATGTTGTGGCTTGTGTTGACGCTAGTCGTAGGCGCCTCCTTGATGGCTCAAGAGGCTCCTGGCCCTCAGAGGTGGGAGGCGGCAATTCAGGCTTTCGAGGCGGCTGATCGCGATTCTCCTCCGGAACCAGGTCAAGTGCTGTTTCTTGGAAGCTCCAGCATACGAGGCTGGGATCTGGAAGAGTACTTTCCTGAACTGGATGCAATCAATCGCGGTTTTGGGGGCTCCCAGATCGCCGATTCGATCCATTTTTTCGACCGACTGGTGCTCCCTTATCGGCCACGAGCGATCGTCTTCTATGCTGGCGACAACGATATCGCGGTCGGTAAATCTGCACGAGAGGTCGTTCGTGATTATCAGAAGTTTGTTGCACAGGTGGAAGCCGCGCTAGATGAAACACAGATTATCTTTATCGCGATCAAACCGAGTATCAGACGGTGGCATCTTGTTGAGGAAATGCGAGAGGCCAATCGCCTTATTCGGGAATTTTCTGAAGGTAAGCCGAATTTGGCCTATCTCGATATTGACCACCCAATGATCGGAGCGGACGGGAAACCGCGTCCTGAACTTTTTGTTGAGGATGGCCTTCACCTGAGCGACGCTGGATACCAGTTGTGGAGCGACCTTCTGGCGCCGCTCCTAAGAACCAGCGCAAGAAGCAGCTCTACGCAATAGACCATCATTCTCTGCATTGCGGTTCAGCGGTTCGCTCCACGTCCGACTCGAGGTGAGGAATTCCATCAAATCCGGGAGTGACGCGCGAGCGCTTGGTTGACCAGTAGAAGTAGGCCGGCAACCCCAGGGCGACGACCAGTAGGCCCCAGAAAGAGTTCCAGAAATCATTGACCACGGTGTTGATGACGATTGCAGAAGCGGCCACGACAAAGAGGAGGGGGACAAATGGATAACCCCAAACTTTGTAGGGGCGTTCAGCGTCCGGGCGCTTCCATCTCAGATGGATGACGGCAGCCGCGCACAAAGCATAGAAGATCCAGGCCACAAAGATTACATAGCTGAACAGCCGTTCGAAGCTTCCCACCATGGTCAATATGGCAGCCACCAGGCCGGTGATCACAATTGCCACCGTGGGGACATGGAACGATGGGTGAATATATCCCACCGTCTTAAAGAATAAGCGGTCTTCCGCCATGGCGTAAAAGACTCTCGGTCCCGTCAGTATGTTGCTATTCATGGCACCTCCGATAGAGATCAGAATTGCCAGGGCAACCAGCGTTCCTCCGAATGGCCCGATCGCTCTTTCCATTGCGTCACTTGCCACCTGCGAGGAAGCCGTCAGCTCGGGCAGAGGGAGCATGGATAGATAGGCCAGATTGACAGTCAAATAGAGAACGATGATGACAAACGTTCCCAGGAGCAAACCGCCGGTGAGATTGCGCCTCGGATTCTTCACCTCACCGGCAGTGTAAGTCAGTAGATGCCATCCTTCGTAAGACCACAGCACTGCAATCATTGCGATTCCGATGTTCGACCAGACAATAGGCTGGGGAGAAGGTTGAGCAATGATTTCGAAGGGGTTCATTCGGCTGACCAGGAACAATACGATCGCGATTGCAACAAGGGATGAAATCTTGATGACCGTGACCAGGTTCTGCACCAAAGCTCCCGCACGAACTCCCAAGCAATTGACAATAGTGAGGGCGATGATGATGAGAAGAGCGACCGCCTTTGCCGCCCACATCTCCACGGGAACCAGATAGGTCAGATAGATTGCGAAAGCCGTACCCAGGGTGGCAATGGATCCCGGAATCATCACAAAAAAGGTGCACCATCCATAGAGAAAAGCAGGTAGGGAGCCGTAAGCTTCATCGAGGAAGGCATACACACCTCCGGCGCGGGGAAACATCGAGCCAAGCTCGGCGAACGAGAGTGCGCCACAGAAGCTGAGGATCCCCCCCAGGACCCAGACTAGCAGTAAGCCTTCGATGTTCTGGGTATGCCGCGCAATGACGCTCGGAGTAAGAAAAATACCGGAGCCGATAACCGCACCAATTACCAGCAAGGAGGCGTCTTTGAGGCCCAATGCACGAACAAGACCGGTCGACTTGGCTTGAGGTTCAGCTTCCATGGCGTCGCAGAATTCGGCCGGGTCGCGTCTCGAGATGTTTCCCCTGGCGCAGTACTTCTTCCCCGTTCACGATGACATACAGAATTCCCTCGGCGTACTGATGAGGATCTTCAAAGGTCGCACGATCGATCACGGTAGCCGGATCAAAAATCGTAATATCGGCCTTCTTCCCCACTGCTAAAAGCCCTCTGTCTTCCAGTCCGAGTTTCTCGGCGTTTAATCGGGTCATTTTACGAACAGCCTGCTCGAGGGTTAGAACCTGTTCCTCCCGCACGTATCGTCCCAAGACTCTTGGAAAGGTCCCGTACCAGCGCGGATGAGGCTTGCCCTGACCGAGAGGTCCATCCGGACGGACTGCAGTACCATCTGAACCAAACGAGACCCACGGCAATTGCATGGCATAGCGAATGTCATCTTCACTCATCAGGAAATACACGGCCGGAACGGAGCCACCCTCCTCCAACAAGAGATCAAAAACGACGTCAGTGGGATCCTTGCCGGTCTTTTCCGAGATTTCGGCGATGGATTTCCCTTCGCACCAATTATTCCCCTCACTGCTGACTGATGCTACACGGCAACCTTCCCATCCCTCCATGGCCAGGTAGTGGTTGAACCAGCCGTCAATTCCATTCAGGATGTCGGCTTTCATCCGTTCCCTTTGCGAGGGGTCCTTTAGCCTGTTGAGCATCTGCTGTCTTCCACCTTCCATGGCCCAGGGCGGAATCAGTGCGACAAGATTGTTCTGGCCTGCCGGATATGGGTATTGATTGGCGGTTACTGCTAGCCCCCTCGAACGAGCCGCTTCGATGAGCTGAGTGATTTCGGGCATTCTTCCCCACAATCGTCGATCCGCGATCTTGAGATGAATAATATCTACAGGCACTTCGGCCTTTTCTCCGATCTCGATGGCTTCGAGGATGGCTTCCTCGATCCCGATACCTTCTGAGCGTATGTGGGTAGAGTAGATCCCTCCATACTCTCCAGCGGCAGACGCCATTGCGACAAGTTGCTCGATAGTCAGGTACGTGTTAGGAGGGACCAACAAGGCGCTTGAAAGCCCGAGAGCTCCATCTCTCATGGCCTCTGTTACGAGCGATTTCATCTGCGCCATCTCGTCAGCGGTGGGCTCTCGGCTATCCGAACCGAGCACACACATTCGAACCTGCGTTGCGCCGACATAAGAGGCCACATTGACGGAGACACCCTGCGATTCTAACCGAGAGAAATACTCACCAAGGGTTCTCCAGTCGACGTCGATGCCATACGGTTGGCCATGGTCCGTCATTTCGCAGATGGGAGCGGCCGATCTGGATTCTCCCAGGATCTCGGTGGTA
>DATGOF010000006.1:0-10911 GCA_035306285.1 Acidobacteriota bacterium
CGAGCTGCGAGAAAAGGCGGTCGCATACATCAACTCAGATTCAAACGGTCGCGGATTTCTTCGGGCCGGCGGCTCCCACACACTCGAACCTTTCGTCAATGAAGTGGCTCGTTCCGTAGAAGATCCGCAAACAGGGGTAACCGTGGCACGTCGTTTACAGGCTGGGCGCCGGTCTCAGGTGGACCCCGGAATCAATCCCGATTCCAACTTCCCCCTTGCACCGCTCGGCTCCGGCTCAGACTACACTCCCTTCCTGCAACATCTCGGAATTGCCTCTCTCAACATTAGCTATGGAGGAGAAAACAGCGGTGGATCCTATCATTCCATTTTCGACTCTTTCGACTACTATGTCCGATTCGGAGATCCTGGTTTTCAATACGGGATCACCCAGGCAAAAACCACAGGACGCCTTGTTATGCGCCTCGCGGCGGCCGAGATCCTGCCTTTCCGATTTGGTCCATTCGCGGAGCGTGTGAAGAGCTATCTGGATGAGATTATTGATCTGACCGACAAGATGCGGCAAAACGTCAAACATCAAAACGAACTTATCCGGAACCGCGACCAGGTTCTGGCAGCCGACCCCACTGAAGTTTACGTTCCACCGCAGATCGCCGAGCCCGTGCCCTACATCAACTTCGCTCCTCTTCAGAACGCTGTCGCGAGGCTCCTGGATGCAGCCAATCACTGCGACAGCACAGTCGAATCGATCAATATTTCAGAAGATTTGAACTCTACTGTTCGGGAGAGAATCAACCAGTTGCTCCTTCGTTCGGAGCGAGATATGACGGATGTCAAAGGCTTGCCAAAACGTCCCTGGTTTCGTCACCAAATTTACGCTCCAGGCTTTTACACAGGCTACGGAGTCAAGACTTTACCGGCAGTTCGAGAAGCCGTCGAGCAAAAGGACTGGACACTGGCGGAACAAAGCATCGAAGCGCTTGCGGCAACCCTGAAGAATCTGGAAGCGACGATCCGCGAAGCAACCGACCTTCTGCAGTAGCACTATCCCATCGGGGTATCGACCAGGTGCTCAAGGTTGGCGGCAGAAGCCTTCGTAGAGCATCTTGAAGCTCCCTTGCTTCTGTACAAGACTTCGCCGATGCCATGTGACGCCTGGCTAATGACCCGTTCGTTATAATGCGGACAATGCAAAGTCAGACAAACGGTTTCTTGCTCAAGGTCTCATATCGGATTGCCATTCATCAGATGCCACAGTATGAACAACTCTTCCAGCAGCAAGTGCTACCTCTGATCAGGGAAAAGAAACTGCGTTTACTGGGAATCTGGAAGACTCTCGTTGGCGATGTTGGTGAGTATCTCGAGTTATGGCAATTCGACTCCCTGGGAGAATTCGAAGTGAAATGGCCATCTCTTCTGGAAGATCCGCGTTTCCAGGAACTGGTCCGTACCACCGGCCCAATGGTCAAAGATGAGAACTTTACCTTGCTCCAACCTGTCCTGAAGAAGCCTGCACCGAAAAACAGCGGTCGATTAGTCTGACTGCTCTTGCTTGCCGGCGGCCAACTCTCTGGCGTGCACGACGAGCACGGGACAGCGGGCTGTTCGTATAACCTTTTCCGCGACCGAGCCGAAGACAAGGTGTTGCCAACCGGTATGACCGTGGGTAGCAATTACAATCATGTCTACCCCCTCCTCCTGCGCCATACGGACAATTTCTTTAGCCGGGTCTCCGTATCGAACAATCGGTCTGGCTGGAACCTCTTCTGATACCTGAGAGGCAATTGTTTCTTTCAGTTGACGTTCGGCATTCTCGTGGAGGGCGTCCTGGTATGCAGGTATCTCGAAATTGTAATGGGGATCCGGAGGAAGCGCCGGGATCGGAGGTATGACGTGGGCTACCAATACCTCCGCCTTGAAATGTTCAGCCAGTTCACTGGCACGGGCCACCGTCTCTCTGGACGTTTCGCTGAAGTCGGTTGGTGCCAGAATTCGTCTGATCGGTAGCATTACTTGATCGTCTCGCTATTTCAGTATAGGTATCGGATTGCGGCCAGTCGATGAGAAACGAGGCCAATGTTTGGTATCAGAAGCGTAGAAAAGCTCCAATCCCTCCTCCGTCGCTCCGGAGAAGATCGGCCGCCTCACTCCTTACTTGCTCAATCTCTCCACCCTCTCCGAACACTCTTGCAATAACCGGCTCCATCAGGTCGTCGATCCACAGTAGGTTCTGATTACACCTTGGACAGCGTTCCACCGAGTTGGCAAAGAGCATCTGGCACTGGGGACATTCTCTTCCACTGGCATGATAGCCGTTCGCATAAACGAGCATCCTGATCCGGCCGTGAGCAGCTGCTTCCAGTGTGGCCTGAAGGCCCGTCACCGCTTGCTCATTCTTAGCTGACGCCGTCAAGAGTTGGCTGACCACCTGTTTCTCGTTCTCACGCTCGACTTCTTCGTGGAGGCGCAAAGTCTCAGTCAGAATGTCTGACGTGGAGGCATCCAGCGGAATCGACAGCGTTCCGACGAAGGCGTTCTTCAACCGTTCGGAGAGTAGAGTCCTTAACTCAGAGACCGCTTCGCGGGGCCCCGCCAAAACTAATCGGTCAAACTTCTGTTGGCTGGCGAGACGTTCCATCATTGCAGCCACGTTCTTGAGATGCCAGCGGGCATGCTCATCCGATTTACGCTGAAAGATCATTTGTGAACGCATCTGATCACTTCCGGAGGCATCAAACCGTCGGACGTCCGCACTCGCCAGCGCTTCCAGGTTCTCCTGGATCACACCCTGACCGACAATAAAAAGTCTGGCGTGGGCGCGATCCGTCAGTATCACGCCAAATCTTTCGAACTCATCCTTAGCTTCGAGAGCCGGTCGGATGTAAGGGCGATAACCCCAGTGAACGCTGTTTTCCAGCCCCACTTGCATCTCCCGTGTCCAGAACAAATTCTCGGAAGCGTCACTCACGAGGACGACAGTCTTGGCACCGGGCGAATACGAGGAGATATAACGGATGACTGGCTCAGCATCCTCCTCGAAATTTTCCCTCAAAGCGGACTCATCCAGCCGCTGCTCCACTTCTTTCAGCATATTCTTAAGGGACGTTTCAAACTTTCGATTCAAATTGACCGACTTCTGTTGATCGACATTCAGATAAACAGTCAAAACCGGGCTTTCGGGTTTTATTTCTCTGGTTACTAGTTCTTTTAAATCATTGCGAGTTATCATCTTTGAGGTTCTCCACAGCTATTCGAATATGCTCATCACCATCCGCTCAATACCGTCCGCTCATCACCGTCCCATTAGCCACCTCTAGTGTATGATCCAGTCCTTACCCTGACAAGTTGCCTGTTCCAGTGTAGCGGGAATTTTCCTGATCAATCTGCTCTATTGTAGTTCGATAAGTTGCCGATAAGAAAAGATGATCCCCGGAGTGTGCCTTTTTCGTCCGGGCATGGGGCGCGTTGCCTCTGAGGATTCGAGTGCGCCTGCCATCGACAACTCGAATTGGAATGAAACGGCTTATGTGATGCTCATCATAGTCTACTTCTCCGTTGGCAGTGTAAAAAATGCATATGGGCAATGGAGTTAAGGTGGGCCCTTTTGAAGAGTTTGACCTGTGGGTAGATGCTCTCCTGGTCCATCAGAGGCAGAAAAGGATTCCAGCTCTCAAGGGGGAGCCACGCGAAGAGAACTATAATTACCGGGATGATCTGCGAACCACGCTCCAGCTTCTCAAGAATCTTACATCCCTTCCATATCAGGCGATCGAGAATCAGCTGAATGACAACGGCCCGGTATCGTCCGGTCAGTTCGATGTCCGTAGTATTCTCGGTGAACCTGTTCGTACTACTTCCGAAGAGAAGGCTTTGCTGCGCGATCTCAGCCGGTTTAAGACGGCGCTGGAGAAGTACAAGACAGTCTGCCTCAGTTTAATTCGGGTCCGATTCGTATCCCGCCCTCAATTCGAAGCTTTTAGCTTCTTGCTGGCTCGCGAAATCCGTTCTTACAAGCGCAGCCGCGGACGAAGAAAACTCGGGCGCCGTTTACGCGACCAACCCCTCCAGTACCTGGTTCAAAGGCATGTCCTATCCCACCTGGAAGCCGGAGGAGTTCGAGAACAACTTGAAGCCATTTTGACTCGCTTTCTGAAGCTCCTTACCAATCTGGAATATCTCCGCGAGGAAATGAAAATCGTCTTTCAGCAACAGGCTTTTCTGCTGATTCTGACTTGTTTCTATTATTCGTCTCGCAAGCTCATTGGCTTACTGGTCGAGTCACAAGAATACTTGCGGCATTTTCGCCAGGAGTGGTCGACCGGAGTGGCCTGCACAGCAGCTGCTTTGAAACTGGAAACTCATAAGGCATTTGACCAGGAAATTCTGGATATTGTGGATGTTGCCGATAGCGAACTGGAATTCGGGGACGTCGACAAAGTAATCGGTATTCTCCATAACGCTTTTCAGGAATCATTTATTGCGCTTGCCAAGACGATCAACCCTGTCTTCAATGAGTTCGCGCTATTTGACAATCTGTACCGGCATTACGAGGAATCAATGCGGCTGGTTCACAGTCTGGACTCTTTTTACACTCTCGTTCACGAGCCTGCCGCGGTGGATGAAGAAGAGAAATGGCAGGAGGTCCTCAAGGAGATGGAGGACTTCCGCTCCTCTTCGATGAGATATCTTTTCTCTAGAGATTGGAAAGCTTTCGAGGAATTTTCAGAAGAACTGAAGACGACGGTTGACGAAGAGGAGCGAGCCCACGTGTTACATCGCCTGGAAGTGTACCTCTCCACATTGCTCGGCGAGGTTCGAAAGCGCTCTATCTTCTCGAAGTTTGCAGAAACCCCGCCTGGTTCAGGAGAGCCCAGTCGAGAAGCCTCTTCAACCGCCATCAACTGGTAAGAGCGACTTCCAGGTGAACGGTCATCTGCGCGCTTTGCCCGACCGCCTGAAAGAAACCGGGCCCGCTATTCTGGAAGAAGCAAGCTCTCGCTCGTCCCGTTCGGATTCGCTTTCCTGTAGAATCTCCCATCCGAACCTATGGAATTGAATTGGATAGACTGGACGATCGTCGTTCTTTATTTTCTGGCTTCCCTTGTCATCGGCCTTTATTTCTCCGGTAGGGCAGGAAAGGACACCGAGAGCTTTTTTCTTTCCGGCCGTTCAATGCCCTGGTGGCTAATCGGTACCTCTATGGTGGCAACGACTTTCGCGGCGGATACTCCACTGGCCGTGACAGGGATGGTCGCTCGACACGGCATTGCAGGTAACTGGCTGTGGTGGAACTTCGCCTTTAGTGGAATGCTCACAGTTTTCTTTTATGCCCGCCTCTGGCGTCGTGCTGAAGTGATGACCGATGTTGAGTTTACAGAGATCCGCTATTCGGGAGTTCCAGCAGCAGTGTTGCGAGGTTTCAGGGCTATCTACCTGGCGCTTCCGATCAACTGCATCGTAATGGGCTGGGTCATACTGGCGATGTCGAAGATCCTGGAAATCATCCTGGTAATCGACAAGTGGGAAGCCATCTTTCTCTGCCTTGTCATCACCCTTTCCTATTCTGTTTTCTCAGGTCTCTGGGGCGTACTGGTTACAGATTTCGTGCAATTTATTCTGGCCATGACCGGGTCGATAGCCCTTGCTTATTTTGCCGTGAATGCGGTGGGCGGGTTGGCAGAACTAAAAACGCGAGTGGCGGATCTGCCGATTGAGGGCTCTGCTCTCTCTTTCATCCCTGAAACAGGATCTGCCTGGATGCCACTGATCACTTTTTTCGTCTACATAGCGGTCAACTGGTGGGCGACCTGGTACCCGGGCGCCGAACCCGGCGGCGGTGGATTCATTGCCCAGCGCATGTTTTCAGCAAAGAATGAAAGCCATAGCCTGGCGGCCACGCTCTATTTCAATTTCGCAAACTACGTGCTTCGTCCCTGGCCGTGGATTCTGGTAGCTCTAGTTGCGATGGTCCTGTACCCAGATCTCGAGGACAAGGAATCCGGCTACGTCATCGTCATGGTCAATCATCTTCCACACTTTTTCAGGGGACTGGTTCTCGCTTCGTTTCTCGCTGCCTTTATGTCCACCGTCAGCACTAGCTTGAACTGGGGAGCATCCTACCTGGTCAACGACCTATATCGTCGCTTTCTTATTCGTGATCGCTCGGAACGACACTACGTCCGTGCAAGTCGCGTTTTTACGCTGCTTGTGATGCTGGCTGCGGCGATTGTCACCTATTTTCTCTCCTCGGTAGAGGGCGCCTGGAAGCTGCTAATCGCAATTGGGGCGGGGACCGGCCCCGTGTACCTGCTGAGGTGGTACTGGTGGAGAGTAAACGCCTGGTCGGAAGTCGCGGCCATGACGGCGTCCTTTACAATTTCAATCTTCTTTCAGTCCTACCTGGGTCTGGACTCCGATGACCCACGAGGTTTTGCTTATTTAATGCTCTGGACGGTCGGGCTGACAACCGTCTGCTGGGTTCTGGTCACTTTCCTGACGAAACCAGAGCCGGATCAGAAGCTTCTGTCCTTTTATCGACAGGTCCGACCCAGCCGTACGTTCTGGAAGCCGATTGCTGACCGGGCCCCCGAGGTGGAACCGGACCGGAATGGGACGATCAACCTTATCAACTGGTTGCTGGGCTGCATCTTCATCTTCTGTTCTCTTTTTGGAGTCGGCAAATTGATTTTGGCGAGCTATTGGGAAGGGCTGCTTTACTTGATCCCGGCTGCTCTTTCCGTTGCCGTGATATTCCGTAACCTGGGCAAACAGGAGCACGCGCTAGGAAAGCCCGGTAAACTCGAACGAGTACTTTGACCGCGAGAATCAGTGGGTGAGCGTCTATGAGATTAACCGAAGAACGAAACCCAGAAAGCTTTGATATCGATCTGCTAGATACTGAGCAGATCCTGCTGAGAATCAATGCCCAGGACCAGCGGGTCGCGCCCGCCGTCGCCTCTGTCATACCGGACATCGCCCGGGCCGTTGACGGTATCACCTCCAGGTTGCGCAGCGGCGGCCGCCTCTTTTATGTGGGTGCGGGCACCAGTGGCCGCCTCGGTATCCTGGATGCGGTAGAATGTCCACCGACCTACAATACGCCGCCGGATGTGATTCAAGGTATTCTGGCGGGAGGCTATGAAGCCTGTTACCGATCGATTGAAGCGGCAGAAGACGATCCGGAAGCGGGAGAAAGAGACCTGCTTCGAGCCGGTTTGAAGCGGGGCGATGCAGTGGTCGGAATTGCGGCCAGCGGCCGTACTCCTTATACGTGTGGAGCAGTCGCGCGGGCACGTCGAGAAGGAGCTTTTACAGTTGGTATTTCCTGTAATCGCAACACTCCTCTTTCTCGCGAGGCGGAGGTTGCAATTGAAGTTGAGACCGGCCCAGAGATCGTGACGGGATCTACTCGAATGAAGGCGGGGACAGCTCAGAAGCTGATTCTCAACATGATCAGTACAACTACGATGATCCGTCTGGGCTATGTATACAGCAATCTGATGATCAACGTTCATTTAAAAAACTCGAAGCTAGTCGAGCGAGGAATTCGAATTGTCCAGGAGATCACGGGGGCTTCGCGGGAGGAGGCAAAATCCGCCATCGAGGAGTCACAAGATGTTAAGACAGCGATCGTCATGGTCAAAGAAAATTGTAGTCCTGATCAAGCACGTCGAATTCTTGATCAATACGAAACCCTGCGCGAGGCTTTTCAGCACCTGGAGTAGGGATTCGGAGTTGGCATCGTAGTTGGAACGGCTGCAGCTCGCGCAGAAGAGATTAGCGGATCACTGATCCCGGGTTCGCCGACCAGGCACAAGAAGAAGTAGAAGGCAGCGCCTGTATCGGTGATTTCTTGCTTACGAACGAGAAGGGCTCCCATCCCAGGCCCCCAATTTGGACCTTCCACACTGGACGATGCGTCCGGTATTACAGGGAAGGCACCATGCTGCAGAGAGAGGCAATGAAAAAAACAGACGAATTTGTAACCTATTCAGAAATCATCAACCAACCCAGAGCGTTAGAGGAAATTCTAAGTCGGCTGGAAGAGTTGCCGGTGGATCCGACACAGTTTGATCAGGTTCTATTAACCGGCTGCGGATCTTCTCTTTTCCTCAGCGGCTGGATTGCCCATGCTTGGAATAAGCATCTGGGAACTCGTGCTTTGGCGGTGCCGTCCTCCGAGCTGATTTTTCATCCGAGGTCCTACTTTCGCCCGGGCGATCGCGCGCTCCTTCTTGCCTTTAGTCGGAGCGGAGAAACTACAGAAACAAGTCGAGCCGCGCGTATCGCAATAGACGACATGGGAATGAAGGTGGTATCGGTTAACTGCTATCCGGGGTCGACTCTCGATAAAATCGGTCACTATCGACTGCTCTTTCCGGAAGTACAGGAAAAAAGTGTCGTCATGACCCAGGCATTTTCCGCCATTGCGGGTGCATTCCTGTACTGGTCCAAGTTGGACGAAGTTAGGGCGCTTCCTCCTCTCATTGAAGAATCACTAACCAAGAATGAAGAAGAAATCGAAGAGCTGAGCACCATTGAGTTCGAACAGCTGATATTCCTTGGAAGCGGGGCCTTCGCGCATCTGGCTAGCGAAGCGATGCTCAAAGTGAAGGAGATGACGGGGAAACCTACCGAAGCCTGGCAGAGCTTTGAATTCCGGCATGGCCCACGAGCCATTTTGCGGCCAGGGTCTCTGGTCTGGCTGTTCGGCAATCGAGAAGACAAAGACCACTTGCTGGATCTAATCTCTGAGTTCCAGGATCTGGGTGCCGAGGTTTGTATCACCGGCAACCAGCTTCCCAAGGAAGCCCTGAACCAGGCGGATCGTTCCTTTTCCTTCGACTGGCCGCTTCAGTACACAGAGACCGAGGCTCTCGGGATGCTGCACCTGGCGCAGCTATATGCTTTCTTTCGGGCGGTCCGGCTGGGCAAGAATCCGGATAAGCCAGATAAACTCACCAAGGTGGTTAAACTGTAGAAGTCGCTTCGTTGGTGCCGAGGCCCCTGAACCTCACACCGTGTACCCGTTGTTTGAAAGAACTGTGACAAGTTCCTTCACAGCGCCTGCGGAACCTTCAAGGGCCTGTTTCTCATCATCGAGAAGATTGATCTCTATGATGCTTTCGATCCCATTTCGACCAAGCTTAACCGGTACCCCGAGGTAGAGATCATCGACTCCATACTCGCCCTCAAGATAGGCAGCACAGGGTAGGATTTTCTTCTTGTCTTTCAGGATCGCCTCGACCATTTCAGTGGCGGCTGCCGAAGGTGCGTAATAGGCACTACCCTCTTTCAGCAACTTGACGATCTCTGCTCCACCGTCACGGGTCCGCTGGATCAATGCATCTACTCGCTCTTGCGACAACAATTCAGTAATCGGGATACCGGCAACCGTTGAATACCGAGCCAGCGGCACCATGGTGTCTCCGTGTCCTCCCAGAACGAATGCATGGGTATTTTCGACCGAGACCTCCAGTTCCATTGCAATGAAGGTTCGGAATCGGGCCGAATCCAGTACTCCCGCCATACCCAGAACACGTTCTCTTGGAAAGCCACTTACTGCTTTGGCGATATGACACATTGCATCGAGTGGATTGCTGACGACGATAATGATTGCTTCAGGACTCTCGCGAACGACGTTCTGAGTCACATCCTTGACGATATTCGCATTCTTGAGGAGCAAATCATCACGGCTCATTCCCGGCTTGCGGGCCAGCCCGGCGGTGATGACCACAACATCAGAATTGGCGGTGGCTGCATAGTCGTTGGAGCCCGTCAGTCGACTGTCGTAACCCTCGATCGGCCCTGACTCGAGAAGGTCGAGAGCCTTTCCCTGGGGCATGCCTTCCACGATATCAACCAGGACGACATCACCCAGTTCTTTTTCAGCAATGCGCTGGGCGGTCGTAGCTCCGACATGCCCAGCTCCTATTACAGACACCTTATTTCGACTTCGCATCAATTCTTCTCCTCGTGGCCTGTCGTCTAATCCATGTTCTTGATTATTTCAGAGGCAAACTCGCTGGTCTTCAGCGTCGTGGCTCCTTCCATCTGTCGTTCGAGGTCATAGGTTACCTTCTTGCCGGCAATGGTTTTCTCGAGACCCGAGTAAACTCTGCCGGCTGCTTCCTGCCACTTCAAATGCTCCAGCATCATAACCCCGGAAAGAATTAAAGATCCGGGATTCACCTTGTCCTGACCCGCATACTTAGGAGCCGTGCCGTGAGTTGCTTCAAACAGAGCCACGCGGTCACCTATGTTGGCGCCCGGTGCCATACCGAGACCGCCTACCTGTGCAGCGCAGGCATCCGACAGGTAGTCTCCGTTCAAGTTCGGGAGAGCTATTACTTCGTATTCATCGGGCCGTAGCAACACCTGCTGGAACATGGCATCCGCGATCCGGTCATTGATCAAGACCTTACCGTCCGGAATCTGGCCGCCGTGCTTGTCCCACAGTTCATCCTCAGTAATACAAACCTCCGAGAACTCTTCTTTGGCCACCTCATAACCCCAGTCGCGAAATGCTCCTTCGGTGAACTTCATGATGTTGCCCTTATGCACCAGTGTTACGCGCCGCCGGCCATGGTCCAACGCATATTGGATCGCCATTCGCACCAGCCGTTTGGTGCCGAAGATTGAGATCGGCTTAACTCCGATTCCTGAATCTTCTCGAATGCTCTTGCTAAAAGTGGAATTGATAAAATCGATTACCTGGCGTGCCTCTTCTGACCCCTGCTTCCACTCGATACCGGAATACACATCCTCGGTATTCTCGCGGAAAATCACGACGTTCAACTTCTCGGGGGACTTAACGGGAGAGGGAACACCTTGAATGTAGCGACAGGGTCGAACGCAGGCATACAAATCCAGCAGCTGTCTCAACGAAACATTGAGGCTACGAATACCCCCTCCAACCGGAGTGGTCAAAGGTCCTTTAATGGCGACCCGATA
>DATGOF010000007.1:0-9745 GCA_035306285.1 Acidobacteriota bacterium
CAGCCTAGCATCGTGGTCAAAATGGGACAAGGGTTGGGGCCGAAGGTAGAACGCTGAGAGCCGGTAAGGAGCCTCGAATGGAAGGCAATCAATAGTCGGTTCCGCTGCAGGTCCGATGCCAATAGCTGTTTCCGAACAGCAGACGTCGAGCGCACATCTGTGAAGTCTGACAAGATGCCAGTAGGATGTGAGTGGGTTAGAATCCTTCTGGAAGTCCAGGGTGCTACCGAAGGAGGAAACGATGAGCCATCCTGTTCAAATCCGGAAGGAAGAGAATGAAAACTGGGGAACCCTTTATCACCTGGAAAGTGAAGAACTCGAGGTTGCCGTCACAGCCGATCTTGGACCGAGAGTCATCCACCTGTCTCGCAAGGGTAGGCGAAATATCCTGGCAACGTTCCCGGCCGATCGTATTGACCCGCATCCAGAAGAGTGGCAGCTGTATGGAGGACACCGATTGTGGCATGCTCCGGAAGCCCGTCCTCGTACTTACATAGCCGACAACCGGCCGGTCACAATCGACAAGGGGGAGGATCAGATCACTGCTCGACAGGATGTCGAAGCGGCAACCGGTATCGAGAAAGCGCTGTCAATCAGCTTCACCCGGAGCGATCAGATCCGCGTCTCTCATCGCCTCGCTAACCGAGGACTTTGGGAAATCGAGCTGGCTCCATGGGCTATTACTGTTCTCGCTCCTGGTGGATTCGCCGTGACACCCCTTCCAACCACCTCCCATCCCGACCGCCTGCTCCCGAATCGCACGATCAGCCTCTGGCCTTATACTCACCCCGGAGACGAACGCTACCTCTATGGAGAGAACCACATCCTGGTCAGGCAACAGTCAGCGAAGGATCCGGCCAAGATTGGGGTCTTGAATAACCTGGGATGGACAGCCTATTACATCTCGCCATTCCTCTTCGTAAAGCGATTCACTTTCTTTGAGAATGCTTCCTACCCCGATTTTGGATCATCGGTTGAAATCTACACGAACTCAGAGATGCTCGAGTTGGAGACACTCGGACCTCTAGTGAAGCTGTCTCCTCAGGAAACCGTCACCCATGAAGAATACTGGGAGATTCTTGAGGTGGGCGAAGTGCCTTTCTCCGAAGCAGGCGCGATCGAAGTCGCCAGGCTGGTCAGCAACTAGTCCGGGCTTTCTCGGTGTTTCATCTTCCGCGATTCATGCAACGAGACCGACGTGTCCTCGGTTTCTCTGTAGCCAGAGGGATCTCGATCCGCATATCAGGATCGGGTCGAGTGTACGGGATTGCGCCCGTACACCCTCCCACACCACCGGACGTACCGTTTTCAGTATCCGGCGGTTGAAGTCATGCGTTTGGTGACACAAGATCGGATGGCATGACGAAGCCGTGCCGGCGGAGTAGACGGTTATTAAGCGCCATTTGCAGGGTCGGAGTGCGGGCGAGCCGCCACGCGCCGCGGCTACTATGCGCTGCTCGCAGGGGACGGCCTCGCACTCCCAACCGCAGTAGCGCCTTGCGTCTGCCTCGCCAATCGTGCCACCTCAGCCAGTAGAATTTTCGAATGTGTCGCCGGATCCATCCCTCCAGATCGTAGATCGGTCGACGCCACTCCGCCAGCCGGTAGTAGTTCCACCAGCCTCGAATATAGCGCTGCCATTGATCCCGTTGCTCTTGGTTGGTTACGCTCTGGCAACTTTGCCAGAGTTGGCGTACCCGATTCTTGAACCGGGTAATGCTCTCCGGTGATACTTCGATCTGCCCCTGTTCGGTGATCCGGAAGCCCAGAAACTTTCGCTCCCACGGCCTCCCAATCCCGCTCTTGGTGACATTCACCTGTAACTTTAAGTGCTTCTGAATCCATTCGCGTAAGCTCCGGATCAGTCGATTGGCGGCTGCTTCACTGCCCACATAGGTGTTGCAGTCGTCCGCGTAGCGGACAAAGCAGTGCCCCCGTTTCTCCAATTCCTTATCCAGTGGATCCAGGTAGATGTTGGCCAACAGCGGTGACAGCGGGCCTCCTTGCGGTGTCCCTTCCTGTTGCCGTATGACCACTCCTTCCGCCATGATTCCGCTTCGCAGGGAACGTCCAATCAGCTTGAGCACTCTTTTGTCTCGGACCGTCTTCCCGATCCGATGCATCAGAATGTCGTGATGGACCCGGTCAAAGAACTTTTCGATGTCGATATCGATCACCCAGTTCTTGCCTTCCGCGACGTACGCGCGGGCCTGTCTGACGGCCCCATGGGCACTTCGTCCCGGCCGGAATCCAAAACTGGCCTCGCTGAAGGTCGGCTCAAAGATCGGTCCCAGTACTTGCAACAGCAGTTGCTGGATGAACCGATCTTGGACCGTCGGAATGCCTAATTTGCGGACGCCTCCGTTCGGCTTCGGTATCTCTACCTGCCGTACTGGTGTGACCGCATAGGTCCCCGCCAACAGTTTGGCTCGGATCCTCGGCCAGTTCTCTGCCAGATGAGCTTCCAGCTTCGTGGTCTTCATCCCGTCTATCCCGGCCGCCCCTCGATTGCGTTTGACCGCCTTCAGCGCCGCCTGAACATTCTCGTCTGAGACCACTTCTTCCATCAGTTCTTCGTACATTACTTTCTTTCCGATTCCCGCTACGAAATTCGACTCGTCGGATCGCCCCTCAGGCCTGCCAGGCTGCACCCTTGGGCCCTTCAGTGCCGGTCGAGGTAGCGACCGCAGTTGTCACGCCCCGCCTCCGATCCTCTTCACGCCTCCTCTCGCAGGTCCTTCCTTAAGCTCTGTACGGACTCCTTCGGTCCTTCGCTCCATCGCCGTTACAGCGACTTCTTCGCTACTATGACCTCTGCTGACTTCTCCCGGATTCTCATCCAAGAGATCTCCCCGAGTAAGGTGCCGTCTCTTTCGCGCCGTGCCGCCCGGCTCTACCGTACACGTCTTGATGGACTTCGGGTTTCGCTGTTCCTAGCCAGCTCACCGCCCGTGCTCGGCCTCTCTGCCGGTTCGTTTTCCTGCGGTCGTCGCTTTGCCTTCCGCTTCCTTCAGCTTCGCCTCACGGCTATGCCTTGCGGTTCGGCTAGGGTTGGTTCCATCACCTCCTGTAAGTACCTTTCAACTTACTAGACACGGCCCATGTCGGGCGCACTGGGTGCGCCCTGCCGGGCGCACACAAGAAAAAAGGGCGCAGACCGGAGGATCTGCGCCCTTTTCGCTTTTCGACTCCCTGGAAGTCCTAGAACGTGAGCTTTAATCCGAAGCGGACGATGCGTTCCGGTGCGTTTGCGCTTGTGCTCGTGATCAAGAAGAAGTTCGACGAGGTCACGCTTCCGTTCGGATTGTTAAAGTGCGGAGTATTGGTGACGTTCAGGAACTCCGATCGGAATTCCAAACCGACATCCTCCGTTATATCGAAGGTACGGAAAACCGACAGATCTAAGTTGACCCAGGTGGGTCCCCTCAGAATGTTCCTGCCGCTGTTTCCGTAGCAATCTAAGTAGGTACAGTCTTCACCTGGTACCCGCGTAACCGGCGCAAAAGCCGAGCGGTTGTAGTAGGGGGTATCGCGAATACCGCCCAGTTTCTCGACTTCGCCAACCTGGTCTGCTGTCTGGGCGTTGCCCGGTGCATTCAGCGGGCCACCTGATGAGACCGTAAACGGGCTCTGCTCATTGACACCAAAGATCCCATTGATCTGCCAGTTACGGATCAGCTTGTGTCCGAAACTGTCACCACCCTGGCCAAACGGCAACTCATAGATGGTGGCCAGTTGCAAAATATGCGGCCGGTTATAACCAGCCTGTGCCCGATTTCGGTGGATCAACGCGGGATCGTTCCAGCCTAGACCTGCCCAACCGGCATCGTCGGTCATATTGATGGCCCGCGAATAGGTATAGGCTCCCTTCACAAACAGACCATCGACAAAACGCCGGTTGATGGCGATCTGGAGCGAGTGGTAGTTGGAACTCAGCCAGCCGTCCCAGAAGAGGATCGAATTAGTAGACCGCGGATAAAGCTGACGTCCTGTATTTCCGCCACCAGGAGGCGCCCAGTTGAGCTCATGATCGGCCAACTGGTGAACGGTTTGAGTTCCGACGTATCCGAACGACACCACGAAATCAGCCGGGAACTTGCGTTCATAAACCAGGTTCCAGGACTGGATGTAGCCTCGATGGATCGCGTCTTTAGGCATGGTACGCATTTGCACGAATGACGGCAGCTCTACGCGAGCGCCCGGACTGGTATCAGGCCCCACGAAAATGGGAATTCCCTCCTCCAGCGTCCGCTCAGGAACGAAGTTGGTATTGGCTGTAAATTCCCCCGCCACGGTTAGCGGATAAAAGCCGCGCAGCGGTCGGGCAAAAGGCAACGGATCAAAGGTGATGCCGTAACCGCTACGGATGACGTCGTTCTCGGTCAGACGGTAGGCAAAGCCAATCCGCGGTGCGAACAGCTTCTTACTGGGTTCGATATCGTTGTCCAGAACGACCTCAAAAGTATCGAGGTCCAGGTACTCCATCGGACGATCGTCACGGGTAACCAGCGGATAGTATTCATACCGCAATCCAGCGGTAAGGGTCAGATTTGGAGTCACCTGCCATCGGTCTCTAAAGTAAAGAGCATGTTGCCACTCGTTCGCCGTCATCAACTCCCACTGGAGACTCTTTCCGGCGCTCACAGGCAGTCCCAGCAAGTAAGCTGCCCAGGCATTCTGTTCGGTCGCAGGATCACCACCTAGAAGGGCTGTGCTGTTCCCGGAGAAAGAGAAGAGACCGCGAGGTCCGGGGCCAATTTCCGGCTGCCAGTGGTCCAGCATATGCTTGACCAGATCATAGCCCCAACGAAACTCATGTTCCCCGCGGGTGTAGCTGAAGTTCTGGGTAAAGGTGATGCTGTTCTCGTCCCGGAATAACGGGCTCCAGCCATCGACCTGACCGAAGCTGCTGAAGCCGGAAACAACAAATTCCGGCACACCGCCGCAGCGATTCTGGCCATCCACAATACAGGCCCTTGCCTGAGCGTCAGTGGCGTTGGTGCCGGGAATGCCCAGAACCTCCTGGCCAAAATTGCCCAGCCCCAGGTCGGCCGTGATCACTTCCTGATCCATGTCGGTAAAACCGAAGTTCCCATCCACCAGGAAGGTGGGCGACAGGGTCCAGTTGTGGCCGATTCCGTAGACTTTTACGTCGGTTTGTCCGACGCCGTCACCACCACCGCCGATGGCGCCGCCGCCGCCAACCCCGAAGACCGGGTCTTTGGCGACTTCTGCATCCATCCAGCTGAACTTACCCCACAGGCGGTGTTCATCGCTTCGGTACCAGTCCACCTTCACGTCATAGTTGTAGCGATCCATTGCCTCGGTTCCGGAGATCTCGTAGTTCTGCGTCAACCGGTCAAGGTTAGGCAACGGCAGAAGGTCCTGCATGGCAAGTGCCGCGGGACTCAGCCGGTTCTCTGGAATAATGTTGTTCGGGAACGGAGTCCTATTCGCGCCGTTGGCGTCTCCGGTCAACGGGTCATAGATAATGGTCGCGGGATTCCCATGAGGGTTTCCAGGCAGAAACGCACTAAAATCTCCCGCCCGCTGATCAGCGGTAGGTACGGTTGCACTAGTGGTGCGAGCAAGGCGTTGAAAGGTGCCTTCCCAGCCGCCGAAGAAGAACAGCTTGTCGCGGACGATCGGCCCACCGACCGTGAAGCCGTCGATGTTCCGCTTGCTGCCCGGCTTGTCTGCCTTACCGTCCCCATCGATATCAAGGTAGTTGAAGAAATTACGAGCATTCAGAACACTGTTTTCGTGATAACCGAACAGAGAACCACTGAAGTCGTTCGTTCCAGACTTGGTCACAACTGTAACCGCCGCTCCACCGGCAAACCCCTGCTCGGCATCAAAGTTGTTAGTCGAAACGTTAGCGACTTCAATGGTCTCTGCGGGCGGCACATACGCAGTGTGGTGCGGTAACCAGATGTTAACGCTCTGCGCGCCGTCAATTCGCGTATTGTTGTTGTTGCGGGCCGTTCCATTGATGTTGTGAGTCAGAGCCCGCCCCGGAGTATCGGTAATAGCGTTCTGAAAACGTCCCGGAGTCGCGCCGGGAACGAGATTGATCAGCGACTGATAATTTCGATACTGATTCAAAGGCAGATTCGTGATCGCCTCGTTCTCAAGCTGTGCACGGACGTCCGTCGTATCGGTTTGCAACAACGTGGCAGCACCTGATACGGTGACCACATCAGAGATCTCGCCAACTTCCAGAACCACATCTTCTCTGGTGGTGTCACCGACCGTGATGATGACGTTGTCATTTACGTACTCTTTGAACCCTGTTAAACCAGCCCGTAAGGTGTACGTCCCTCGGGGCACATTCCGAATCAGGTAAGAACCCGACTCGTTGGTGACCGCAGTCTGGGTGTAGTTAGTCTCATTATTTGTAATCGTGATTTCTACACCCGGAATCACACCTCCGGTCGTATCGGTGACCCGGCCTGCTAACGACCCGTACAGAACTTGCGCCTGTACAGAATCGGCAACAAAGCCGAAAGTCAGAATCCCAGCCAGCGCAAGCAAATACCATTGCATGCGCCAACTCCTGACAAAACGGTTCATTACTCCCTCCTTCCGGGTCAATATCTTCAAACCCGCCATTCAAGCAAGATTTTTCAAGAATCGTCTTTTAGACAATTCAAGACACGGACCTAGAACGCAAGAATGATGCCGATCCAAACAGAGCCTCTCTAGAGCTTACCTTTCTTATGGAGAAAGTACTCGAATGCAACGATTTATATCACGTGCAGGCCACTGTAGGGATCAGAAGGGGAAAAGCGGCGGTTCAAGATTTTGAATCTTGTCCGCATTGCAATCCAACTTTTTGAATATACTCACCGGCGAGGAGATTGCGGCTGCCTTCCGGGACCAGGAGACATTCACGGTTGCCGATTATCCAGGCGTCGAATATCTTCTGCAATCCGCTCTGCCAGTTCGGATTGACCCCGTCGAACCGCCTCTGAATGGGCCTGTCGAGCAAGCTGTAATCCTTTCTCCCGGTCTCCCATACGAATCCTGGTTGCGGCCAGTGCATACAGGTATCGCGGAAGTTCGCTATCATCCTTTTCCTGAGTTAGCGATTCAAACTGCCGGCTGGCCTCTTCGACGTCGCCGAGGGCCACAAGAACGCGACCGAGATTGAAGCGCGCTCCCTGATGGCGGGGATCATTCTGAAGCGCCTGGCTAAACCTTTGAGCGGCCTCCTGAAGCTCGCCGTCAGACATCAGAACGCTTCCCAGATTGTTACAGGCATCCGCATGATAAGGATTGATGCGAATGACCTCCTCAAATGCTTTGCGAGCCTCCGAGCGTTTGCCTTGCTGAAGCATCAGGACGCCATAGTTATAATGACTCTCGTAAAAGTCTGGATTGATCTCGACCGCCTTTCGATAGTGATCAATGGCCTTCTCAAGCTTGCCAACACGCGCATACAACTGGAGTAGATTGGCGTGAATCTGGGAAAGGTCCGGATCCTTCGCGAGGGCCTTCAGATGGATCTCGATCGCCTCCTCGTAGCGTCCCTTTTCGGCAAGATTCACGCCCAAAGAGATGAGGTCCTTCGTCGAAATCTTCAGTTGCTGTACCTCCGCCAGTAGTTCATCTTTAATGGGCGGCCATTGATTTCGATACTGTTGGTAGAGCCGCATTTGGTGCAGTGCGGCCTCTCGGTCTCCAATGTCCCGGTAAGCAAGCGCCAGCGAATAGTGGGCCGAACCGAACTTCGGAAATAATTCAACTGCTCTCTCCAGAGCCTGGATCGCTTCCTGACTGCGACCTTTCTTGGAAAGGATTCGGCCTCGACCGTAGTGCGCCATCGGAGAATTGGGTTGGCTTTCTGCCAGCGCATTGAAAAGTTGAAAGCTTTCATCCAGCTGACTGGCGGCCAGCATTGTTTCGGCAAGCCTGAGCTTCGCCGGCTCAAAATCCGGCCGGATCTCCAGCGTTTGACGAAGCGCCCCGATAGCAGCTTCGAAATTTCCGAGCCGCTCCTCAACGGCGGCCAGTAGATAAGGCCAACGGAAATTGGACGGATCGATGGCGCGGGCACCCCGGTAGCACTCAGCGGCCGGACTATACAGCTCGTAAGCCTGCAAAATCATTCCCAGTTGCCCGCGAGCACGCGCATCTGATTCTGCTTGTTGTGCCCTTTCAAGATAAGGAGCAATGGCTTCTTGAGCCTCAGGCTCGAGCCGGCTCAAGTCGATTGCCGGAATCTCTGATACAGGGAATTGCCACGAAAACATCGGGCCGAGCTGCAGTTGTATCAGAACTAAAATGTAAAGGGGCCTCATCTGCGAAGAGCCTCCGGATTCCAATTCTACGACCCGCTGTCAATTTCCTGCAAACCAGGCCCAGTGAGAGAGGCGCTTGATCTGTACTGTTGGGCTGATCAGCTACCGGTCAAGGGTGGCCTGTCCCTGTTCCTCCATGATGGTAAAATGCCGTAAAAAAGGGCCGGCCACTATGAGACTCCTCCTGATAATGCCGCAGATACTACTTTTGGTGATAGCCTCCTCACTGGGCTCTGTCTCCAGCTCCCAGTCAGCCTCACTATCCCAGGCCGAGCTTGCACAAAGAGCAGAGTCGGCCGCCCAGGCGATGAATTCTCGAGATTTCGAAAGAGCCTCGCAACTCTACAGAGAAATCGTTGAAGCTGTACCGGGCCTTCCGGCTGCACGGTTGAACCTTGGGATGGCCCTTTACATGTCAGGGCAATTCGGCGAAGCCGCCACCCAACTGGAAAAGGTCATTAAAGCCGATGAGAGTTTGCTGCCGGCCTTTCTCTTCCTGGGAGCAAGTTATCTCGAGAGCGGGAAGCTCCAGCAAGCGGTCTCACCGCTCACAAAGTATGTCGATACTCATCCGGAGGATCCTCAGGGACGGCGAGCGCTGGGCGAGGCACTCTTTTACATGGATCGCTACGAAGAGGCTCTCCCACACCTGCAAAAACTGACCGAAATGGAACCGAAAGACTCTACCGCCTGGTATCGCCTGGGCCGCTGCTATGAGCAACTGGCTGCTCAAGCTTTTCAGACCCTTGGAGAGGTTGCTCCTGAGTCATCCTACTGGTTTGCACTGATCGCCGACTCACGTCTTGCGCAACGGCAGTTCCGCAGCGCCTTTTATTTTTACAAGAAGGCTCTGGAGGCCAACCCGAAGATGAGGGGAATCAATGTCGCCATGAGTCAAATATATCGGCATCTCGATCAGCCAGAATGGGCCGAAGAAGCCGAAAACAAGGAAGCCCTATTGGGTCCTCCGGACTGCCAGACTGAAAAGATGGTCTGTGACTTTCTGGCCGGACGTCCTCACGATGTCTTGGCGACCGCTCGCAATGATAACTCGAGCGAAGCCCTCTACTGGAAGTCGCAGGTTTACAATCAACTCGCAGTGGAAGCATTCTCCCAACTTGGCAAGCTGCCGCCATCCTTCGAATCCCATCAGCTTCGCGCCGAGATTCATGGCCGCCAGGGCCGGCATCTCGAAGCGGTTGAGGAGTGGAAAAAGGCGCTCGAACTGTCCCCGGGGCACCCAGTGGCTCGTCGCGGTCTGGCCAGCTCACTTTATTTAAGTCGGAACTATGAAGAGGCTCGACCTCTCGTGAATGAGCTGCTCAATGAGCAGCCAGACGACCCGCAGTTGAACTACCTGGCGGGGGCCATGTTCCTGAACCAAGAAGAAGGATCAGAAGCAATACCCTTTCTAGAAAAGGCTGTTTCTCGTGATCCTTCTA
>DATGOF010000008.1:0-9893 GCA_035306285.1 Acidobacteriota bacterium
GGCTGACCCAAGCTTACGGAGCGCGGTTTCTAGTCAATGACAGGGTCGATCTGGCACTGGCCAGCGGTGCAGATGGCGTTCATGTAGGTCAGGAGGACCTCCCTGTACCTGTCGTCAGGGAGCTTATGGGTCGTGACGCGATTATCGGACTTTCCACTCACGACCGCCAGCAGTTCAAGCTGGCTCTCACCATGGATCTTGATTACATTGCAATCGGGCCGGCTTACCCGACCAGGAGTAAGGATACTGGTTACCATCCTCTGGGCGAAGAGTTGATTGGAGAATTGGCAGAGCTCAGTGACCGCCCGGTAGTCGCGATTGGGGGTATTACGCCGGGTAATGCCGAACGTCTCTGGAACCGGGATGTCACTTCGGTTGCGGTAATTTCAGATATTGCCGACCACCCTGATCCCGGTCGACGCATACTCGAATACCTGGAGCTCCGGAAATGAGCAGCGGGGGCGAACGGTTTACTTCGCGCTGGGGCCTGATTGTTTCAGTTCTCGGTATTGCCGTCGGGACGGGAAATATCTGGCGCTTCCCCAGGATCGCTGCGGCCAACGGAGGGGGATCCTTCCTGATCCCTTGGGTGATCTTCCTCTTTCTCTGGAGCATCCCCCTGATCATGGCAGAGTTTGCAATTGGGAAATCCACACGCCACGGGACGGTGGGAGCCTTTGCACGATTGATGGGAGAACGCTTCACCTGGATGGGGCTTTTCGTTGGTTTCGTGGCCAGTGCAATCATGTTTTACTACTCGGTTGTAACCGGCTGGTGTTTCCGCTACCTGCTATTGGCCGCAACCGGACAACTCTTCCAAATCGCGGACTATACTGGCGATTGGAATCATTTCACCCTCTCCGGCTGGCAGCCGATCATCTTCCATTTTCTAGCTATAAGTTTCGGCGTCTGGATCATCAGCCGTGGCGTCGTCGCTGGAATCGAACGGACCAATCGTCTCCTGATCCCGACTCTCCTGATCTTGATTGTGGTTTCAGCCATTCGGGCGGTGACTTTGCCCGGGGCTTTGGAGGGATTGAATTATCTCTTTACGCCCCGCCTCGATGGGCTTCTCGATTACCGCGTGTGGTTGCATGCACTTACACAGAATGCATGGGATACAGGCGCTGGATGGGGACTGATTTTGACTTACGCGGTCTATATGCGTGAACGGGAAGACGTCCCACTAAATGCAGCTTTAATCGGACTGGGCAATAACTCTGTTTCGTTACTGGCAGGCATCACTGTTTTCTGTACGGTTTTCGCTTTGATGCCCTCGCGAGCGATGGAGATCGCTACGTCACCGGGACCGGCTAATACCGGTTTGACCTTTATCTGGATTCCTCAACTGTTTGAGCAGATGGTGGGTGGGGCTTTTTTCTGCCTTCTTTTTTTTCTGGCCCTGAGCTTCGCCGCCTTGAGTTCTCTAATCTCCTTGCTGGAACTGGCCGTCCGAATTTTAATGGATTTGAAGATTTCCCGGCAGACGGCCCTAATGGTTGTCTACCTCGTTGGATTCACCGCCGGCTTACCCTCGGCTCTCAGTCAGGATTTCTTTGTCAACCAGGACTGGACCTGGGGAATCGCTCTTATGATAAGCGGTCTTTTTGTAGCTCTGGCCGTGCTGGTCCGCGGAGTTGAGGATTTCAGAAATCGTGATATCAACTCACCGGGAAGCGACCTGCACATTGGCCGCTGGTACGATTGGATTATCCGGGTAGCCATTCCTGTCCAGGTAATCGTTCTGGTCTTGTGGTGGTTCTGGCAGGCCATGATCGCCGGCCCGGACGACTGGTGGAACCCATTCCGCATCGAATCGGTGGGAACCTGCCTGTTCCAGTGGGGGATAGTCCTCATTGTCTTTTTGATGATCAACAGACGCGTTGCCACAAGGACTTTAAAAAAATGACCCCAGTCGCTATCATTACAATGCTCTTGGTCACCGGAATCGTGTGGGGCGGATTCCTGGCTGCGCTGTATGTTGTCATGAAAAAAGAGAAGCGAAAGACTAACAAGCTTCGGGGAAAGGCAGTCCGCGACAAACTCGAATAAAAATTTTTTGAGAACTCCTGACCGGCTGCTAGTTCTTCAAAGACAATGTGCTATGCTTCCTTCTGCATCTTGAAACGATCCATGGTCAGGTTCTAGACCTGTCGCGAACCATCTGGGGAACACTTACAGAAACAGCACTGGGGCGGTAATCAGCTAGAGAATAGACGGCGATATTATGGATATCGACATCAAATTTCTGAGGAGGGTCGCGCTATTTGCGAACCTTTCCGATACCGAACTCCAAGAGATTTCTAAACATTTCAAGGAGCGTCGCTACAAGAGAAATGACATTATCTTCTTCGAAGAAGATACCGGTCATTACATGTATATCGTGAAAGAAGGACGGGTGAAGGTCTCCCGATTACTCCCTAGTGGCAAAGAGATGATTCTAGCCTTTCATGAGACCGGTGAATACTTCGGCGAAATGGCACTAATCGACGGAGGAACCTCTCCGGCGTCGGTGACCGCTGTTGTCCCCACCACGATCTATGTGCTCAGTGCGCAGGAATTTTCAAATCTTCTGGAGGATCCCAATTTCAGCCGGGCTATTCTCAAGACACTTTGCGGAAGATGCCGCGACGCCTGGGCTCAGATCGAGGTGCTCACTTTTCATAACGCCGACGCTCGGATACGGACCGCTCTCTATCAATTATCATTGAAGCGAGGAGTTGATACTGACTCCGGTCGCATGATCACAATGCATCTCACCCACAAGGAGCTGGCCGACATAACCGGTGTCTCCAGGGAAACGGCAACGAGAATCCTCAGTCATCTTCAAAACGAAGACCTCTTGACGGTTGAAACCCGGCACTTCATTATCCGCGATCCCGACCGTTTGGTTGATGACCTTCTGTTCGATTAAGATCGGCTATCAATACCTACTCTGTTTCCAGCATTTCTTCGCGTGCTCCGGCCGTCCTTAAAAAGTTCGGACCAGCCCTTGTAAACAACTGGTTTGCCTCACGTCACCGGTGATTGCGCTCACCAAGACACAGACTCTCTCATATTACGATCTCGATATGCCCACAAAAGGTGAATTCCCGACGCTTGAAAGGACACGTCCAGGAACGTCAGGCGGATTCTCGACCACCGAATTACTTATGGTCGTTGCCCTGGCCGCGACGGTACTGGCTCTTTCTGTCCCACAGATCCGTCAAAGCCTGAGCTCTTATCGGCTCTCTTCGACAGCTGAAAGATTAAGTGCAGAGCTCAGTATGGGACGCATGCTGGCAATTTCTCGCAACGCCATCTTTGAAATCCAGACTGACCAGGAGCAGGGTTCCATCCAGATCATTGATCCTGACGATCCGGAAAATCCGCCCAGGATACCAAAGACATTGGAGCCGGGAATAACCTTTACGCAGGTCCCGGGAACAGCCGTCCGCTTCTTCTCACGTGGCCATGCCCGACCGGGTACCTTTGTCATACAGGACGAATTTGGAAACAGCATCTCTATTGAGGTGAATGAATCAGGCCTTATCCAGGTCAGCGGTTTTCAAGAACAATGAAGAAACGATATGCCCGAGGATTCACACTATTGGAATCGATGATTGCGATGGTCGTAATCGGTGTCGCTCTGCTGAGCTTGGCGCAACTCGTGGGAGTGGCGATACAAAGCGATGCCTCTGCTGAATACAACACCAAAGCAATGGAGTTGGCACAGGCAAAAATTGAGGAGCTGAAGACTCTGTACGGATGGCAGATCACATCCGCAGCAACGGCAGACGCCCTGGGAACCGGGCCACACGGTCCAGAAACGGTCATCTTGGAATTGCCTGAAGGCACCTCTCAGGGACTTCGAACATTTCTGGTGAGCTGGGAGGTTGTGGATGAACCAGGCGGCCAGAAAGAAGTCACTGTCACGGTTAATCCACCAGCCGAGAATCCGATATTTAAGCCGGTTTCTCTTTTTGCCAGGTTTGCGCCATGACCAAGGGACATAAAGGATTTACCCTCTCTGAGGTCCTGATTACGACAGCTATTTTGACCCTTATCACCGGGGCGGCCATGACCGTTTTTAATCAGAGTCAGCTAGCATACACTACGCAGAATGACTTCAGAAAGACCAGCAGTCAACTTCGAGTTACCCTGGACGAGATTGTCCGCTATATCAGGCAGGCCGGCAGCGATCCCAACGAGGCCCTAGGCTTGAATCCCGTCGAAGTGCTGGGGACAGGCCATATCCGGCTCACCAGCGACGTCACCGGCAGTATCGCCAGCACGACGCAAAATAGTGCCGAGGCAACCGGTGATCCCGATGGTGCCCTCGACAGCATTTATGAAATGGTCGAAATTCGACATGATTCGGGTGAAGAGCGAATCTACATCGATATCGGTTACGGAGAACAGGTATTGGCCGAAAGGGTCACCCACCTCTCTTTTGCCTTTTTCGATCTAAATGGTAACGAGGTTACCGACCCGAGCGAGATAGCCAGGGTGGCAGTGCAAGTGACCGGAGTGACCGAGTCAGCCGACCCGCGGAGCGGAAAAACCACCAGTATCACTTTGCAATCGAATGCGTTTATCCGCAGTCGAACGCCAGAAATTGTTCCGGAGTGAAGTTCATGCGACAGGAAAAAGGTGCGGCCCTACTATTCGTCCTACTCGTTACGGTCTTGCTCAGTGTCCTGGGGCTGAGCCTGGCCATCTCTAGCATCACTGACTACACCGTGAGCACCGAATACGAGAATCACAAGAAAGCGCTCATGTTAGCCGACTCGGCCTTCGATCTTGTTCGAAACAGTCTGCGGGGTAGCGACCTGTCCACACTTCTGGCTTCGACAACGGCCGTCCCCTACTATTCGCAGCTTTCTGCTTCGCTGAATGACGCGTACCGAAATCCCCTCCTCCCTCTGGAAGCACGATCGATTGATTTTGCCAATTCGCCCGCTAGTGCAGGGACGAGAACAGTGAAGGGCTTTCTCACGCCACCTCAGGGTGCAGAACTGGGGACAGGGCGGTTCTTCGCTAAATTAAGCGATAACGAGGGATTTGCTACCGAAGACGGTGACCCGGAAACGGATTCCGATGACATAGTCTACCTGAGGGTGATGGGTATTCAGCCTGGGCCGCCTTCTGAACTGAGCTCTTACGATAGCACCATTAAGAATTCAGTAGCGATTATCGAAGGTTTGCTGAAAAGAGATTTGAGCTTCAACCTGGGTGCACCCCTGACATTTGTCGGACCGGACGTAAACTCGACCTTCAATGGAAACTCATTTGACATTGTCGGGGACGAAAACCACCCTGGAATCTCCTTCCTGAACGACGACCCTGATGGAGGTGATGCCACACAGGCCATGCAAAGTCTGTACGACAGTCTGAAGCACAATCAGTATGACAATATCCAGGGCAGCAACGGCGGTCCTTACAGTGGCGAACCTTCCATTCAGGACGATACCGAAGCCGTGCGAACCTCCGACGAACCGGATGCGACCAATGTTCTGGACGCCAACTTTCTGGCCCAGTTTGCCGCGCGGATCGGGTTCGCTGCTGATACGGTGTATCCTGACGGAACCCACTTATCTGGGGGAAACGTGACGCTGGGCACTCCAGAATCTCCCGAGATCGTCGTGGCTGAAGGAGACCTTTTTCTTTCGGGCGGTGGTTCGGGAGCAGGAATTCTGGTGGTTCAAGGACATCTCCAATATCAAGGAGCCTTCGATTACGACGGGCTGATTCTCGTGTTGGGAGAAGGCTCAGTTGGTATGGGCGGAGCAAATAAATCGATCACCGGCGGTATCCTGGTCGCTCATCTTATTGATAACGGCGATGGTACGTACAGCTTCGGCACTTCAACTTTCACCTTAAATGGGAACAGCAACTTCTACTTCGACAGCACCAGTATTCGAATGGCAATGAATCTGCTGCCGATGAAAACGCTGATGTGGCGGGAAATTACCCCTGAGATCGAGCCTCAGTTAACTACTTTCACGGAATGAGTCAATGTAGGCTTCCAACAGGAAATCGTCTCCAACCCGACGCAGTGAGGGAGCGCGAAGTTGAATTGATTCATCCAGCGACTGAAGCCCCAGGTCCGCTATGGCCGACAGGCCACCGCTTCCGAAGATCTTCAAGGCGTAGAAAAGAGCTACTTTCCGTACGACCCCGGCCTGCAAGGCTGAAGCTGCGACTCGGCTGCCTCCCTCCACCAGAAGACTGGTCACCTGTAGCTGTCCCAAGTGTTTGCAAACCTCATCCCAGCTTACCCCTCGATCTTTTGCCGGCACTTTTATGAGCTTCGCGTTTTCCGGATAGTCTTGGGGCGAGCGCTCTTCGCTATGGAAGATCATCACCTTATCTCCTGAATCGAAGAGCCGTGCATCAGGAGGTGTTCGAACATGGCTATCAAGCACCACTTTGGTGATTGGATTGGAACGTCGCCATCGTACATCCAGCGAAGGGTTATCTCGCAAGACAGTTCCCACCCCCACGAGGATAGCGTCGTTAAGGAAGCGCATCCGGTGCGTCCTCTCACGGGCCACCTCCCCGGTTATCCACTTGGACTCGCCTGAGCCGCTGGCAATCTTGCCGTCCAGCGTTTGAGCAAGTTTTAAGGTAACAAATGGCACATGGTGGGTCACGAAATGGAGGAAAGCTTCGTTCAGGCGAAGGGCCGGCTCCTCCAAGAATCCTACTTCTACGTCGATCCCGGCTTCTCTTAAGCGGGAGACTCCCTGTCCAGAAACCCTGGGATTGGGATCAAGATGGGCAATGAAAACCCTCCGGATTCCAGCCCGAATCACCTCATCCACGCATGGGGGTGTGCGGCCATAATGGGAACATGGCTCTAAATTGACATATAAATCGGCCCCACGAGCCTGCCCTCCGGCTCTACTGAGAGCAACTATTTCAGCATGGTCCTTCCGCTCGTACAGGTGGTAGCCTTCGGCGATGATACGGTTATCGCGGACAATTACCGCACCCACCATTGGGTTGGGACTAGTCCTCCCTTCGCCGCGTCGGGCCAGTAACAGAGCCCGCTTCATGAAGGCTTCGTGGTTGTGTTGATCAGGCGGCATTGAACAGCAATCTCAAGAGTGTGAGGTGACATTGTTAACTATTTGTTAGAATGGGGAATCATCGTCGCTTCTGGCTCTTCTTCAGACTCGCTAGATTCGCTCGGAGAAGTCGCGAGATGAATTCGCATCGTATGGATGCGTTTCCGGTCAGAACTGAGGATCTCAACCACAAGTCCGTTCAAGACGATGCGTTCACCAGGTGACGGGACGCGGCCGAGGTGACCTACAACCAGACCAGAGACGGTCGCCACATCAGGATCGCCCAGGTCAACCCCCAGCGCTTCCTCGAGGTCTTCAATTTCCACACCACCTCGGACGATATAATTTCCGCCGCCTTCATAAAGGAGCTCAATCCGCTCCAGTTCGTCCTCGTCACGGATCTCCCCGACGATCTCCTCCAGCAAGTCCTCTATTGTCACCAGGCCTGAAACTGCCCCGTATTCGTTGATCACAATAGCCATATGCTCTGCCTGAGCCTGCATCTCCTTTAAAAGAGCGGAAACATTCTTTGTTTCGGGAACCAGAAGAGGCTCGCTAATCAAAGGCCGAATCGTTTCGTTCTCCTCCCCGGGATCGAGCGCCGCGAGTAGATTACGTACGTAAACAATACCTACGATTTGGTCGATTCTTTCCCGATAAACCGGGATTCTGGAGTGTTTGCTCGAGACAATCAAATCTCGCAATTCTCCCAGCGTGGCCGATTCTTCAATAGCTACGATCTCATTACGGGGAGTCATGATCTCTCGAACAAGAGTGTTTCCAAACTCGAGTGCTGACTGAATCAGCCGGCTTTCCGTCCGCTCGAAAATTCCTTCTTCTTCACCCACACCGAGATAAGCCTGGATTTCTTCTTCCGACGCCTCTTCATCTGCGTTGCCATTCCTTGCCCGTTGCTCAGCGTCCGTGCTTAAAAACTTCGCCAATATGGCGTCCAACGGATAGCTGGTCCAGCGGAGGACACGGTAGAGTCCGGAAAACCACGGGAGGATGCCGAGAAGAACTCGCTCCGGGTTGTTTTGAGTCAACAGCCTGGGAAATAACTGGCGAAAAAGCACAATAATCGCCAGCATGATCAGGGTACCGGTCAGGGCTGGATATGAAAAGTCGAACTCGATTAGCCACACGGTTTCGGTGACAGCGATGAGGGTAAAGAGAACCTGATTTCCAAACTGGAGCGGAACTAAGAAGTCCTGTCGATCTTTTGCAATCTCCTCCAGTAGTTTAAATCTGGGTGCGATATGCCGCTCTGCCAGAACCTTCAAAGAAAGTCTCGACATCCGGGCCACTGCGCTTTCCACTACGGAAAAGAGAAAGATAAACAGCGTCGCGATCCCTAATAAAAAGAGAGTTCCCGTAATCATGACGATGGAAGATTCAACTCCCGCCTGAGCTGACCTTCCAGACGTGCCATTTCCCCCTGGTCAGCTTCGTGGTCATAGCCGAGAAGGTGAAGCAATCCGTGTAGAGAGAGCAGCTGCAGCTCCTGCGTGAGGGAACCAGATGCCTGACGAGCCGCAGTTTCAATCGAGATCAGAATGTCTCCGAGGTAACTCTCCCCCTCATCGTCGGCTGGAAAGGAGAGCACGTCTGTCGGACTGTCTTTCTGACGGAATCTTTTCTGATACTGAATCATTTTTGAATCGCTGATCAGCACGACGGAAAATCCCTGCTGGATCTTCAATCGCCGGACCAGCTGACCGAGAAATTTTCGGAGGGAATGAGTATCCACCGGCAAACGGCGCTGCCTATTGAATACGTTGACTTTCGGGCCTGCGTCCTTCAACCTGCTTACTGAAGTCAAATCCCGGATATTGAATCCGATGATGATACATTCCTGTTAATACTCGTTCAAACGCCAGGGTCACCTGTTCCAGCTCTCGCATAGTGATGTCAGCTTCGTCAAATTGCCCGTCCTGGATAGTGGAATAAAGCAGGCGTTTGATCAAACTCCGAATCTGGGCTGGAGTCGGATCCTGAAGAGTTCTGGCGGCCGCCTCCACCTGGTCGGCCAGCATCAGGATAGCTGCTTCTTTCGACTGAGGCTTGGGACCTGGATATCGAAACTCGGCCTCGTTGACCTCGCCATTTTTGTTGTCAGCCGCCTCTTTAGCCTTCTGATAAAAATAGGTCATCAAACGGGTCCCATGATGTTGGGGAATAAGGTCGCGCACCTTCGGTGATAGATTGATCTCTTCGGCCAGTGCCAATCCGTCCTTCACGTGACTGGCTAGAATCAGGCTCGACATCGTCGGAGACAGGGATTCATGCTTATTGCCACAGTAGATCTGATTTTCAATGTAGTACTCCGGGTGCCGCAATTTGCCAATATCGTGGTAGTAGGCCCCCACGCGTAACAGCAAGGGATTGGCTGAAACCGCTTCAGCGGCAGCCTCGGCCAGTGTTCCCACAATGATGCTGTGGTGGTAAGTACCGGGCGCTTCTACAGCCAGACGCCGGAGAATCGGGTTATTAAGATTAGACAGCTCCAACAGCCGAATGTCGGTCGTCAATCCAAATACGGTTTCAAGCATCGGGAGGAGGAGAACCGTCATCATTGCTGCGAACAGGCCACTGACGAGGGCCCCACCCGTACGCACGAAGAATGCGCTCCACTGAAACACTATCTCAGAAGAATAGAGCTGGAGTGCGAGTGCCACGAGAATATTGACAGCACCTATCACCAGTCCTGCACGGACGATGGCTGATCGTTCACGATACTGCTCGAGAGCATAGATAGCGCCGAGGCTCCCGGTCAGACTGTAGACAGTCATCGAAATCTGACCCGTGAGCAGGCCGACGAAAACGGCAAACACCAGGGAG
>DATGOF010000009.1:0-4953 GCA_035306285.1 Acidobacteriota bacterium
CACAACGGGCACCACGTTGCCCTTGACAATTTATGGCCTTCTCATGGAAGGGCACAGAGGGATAACGATCCTGGGGTAAGCCGAAGGCGTCGCCCCAGGATCGTCCATGCCATACGACATTTTGTTTTGGTGTCGTTTCAACTTTCCACGCTGGCCAACGCTTCCAGGGCACGCGCCAGGGCTTGAGTGCCGTCACGACCCCCACCCTGACTCTGCACGCTGTTGAACAACTGGTGGACAATCGCGGCAGCAGGCAGAACAGAACCGGAGAGATCGGCTGTTTGAAGGACGATTCTCAGATCCTTTTGCATCAGATCGACCATAAAGCCAGGAGCAAAGTCTCGATCAACGATACGCGGACCTAGATTCGACAACTGCCAGCTCCCTGCGGCTCCGCCACTGACGGCCTCGACCATAATTCGCGGATCCAAGCCATTCTTTCGTGCAAAGACCAGGGCTTCACATACACCCAGCAAATTGACGGATACCAGTATTTGATTGCACAGTTTGGTCGTCTGGCCGTTGCCGACTGGACCGCAGTAAGTAATCGTCTTCCCCATCGCCTCAAAGAGAGGCCGGGCCCGTTCGAAGTCTTCCTCCCTACCCCCGGCCATTATCGCAAGGGTACCTTTCTGAGCTCCAACATCACCTCCGGAAACAGGTGCATCGACCAGGGAACACGATTTCTTTCGCAGTTTCTCGTCGAGCTCTCTTTCGGTGTCTGGAGAAATCGTGCTCATATCGATGACCAGGGAATTTGGCTGAATACCGTCCAGAACTCCTTTCTCGCCGGCAATCACCTCTTCCACATCAGGAGTGTCAGAAACTATCGTAATGATAATTTCGGAATTACGAGCAACCTCGGCTGGCGAGTCCGCCCCCTGCGCTCCTTCCTCTATCAAGGGATTCATCTTGCTTCGAGTTCTGTTATAGACGGTCAAACTATACCCGGCTTTTAGTAGATTTCTGGCCATCGGGGCACCCATAATGCCCAACCCAATAAAACCGACTTTTGGTTGCGACATGTCTGCCTCTCTTTCTCCTCGAAAATTAAACTACTTGAACGTTCTTCGAGAAACGACGATACACCGATGGCCCATTCCAGGCAACCGCCCTCGGGCCGCATCCTAGGCTGGAACGGTTCTCTCTCGTAGCGGCCAAGTTTGTTGTGCCAGGCAATGGCCAAAGAATTCATCAATCCGCACGCCTGCGTTACAATCAGAACTTAAATACTTGAATCTCTGACTCATCACTCAGGCAGTCTGTAATCAGTACCTGAGGCGGTGTCGAAAATCGCAGCGCACGTCAGTGAAAAAACCAGAGTCTGACGTAAAGCCGGCGATATGCTAAATCAAAGTCACAAACGAGGGGATTGAGAAGCCCTGGGAGACTTTCATGAGCGGACGTAAAACTTGGTTTCTCCTACTGGTTCTGGTCGTAATTGGGGTGTTAATTATCCTTTTCGGTACAGGACTCTTCCTGATGCTGCGCGGCCCGGCGGGAATTCAAGATCATTCAGTCGTCGAAATTCGCGTGGGAGGGTCGCTGGCCGAGTTTCCTCCCACCGACCCTATCCAGCAGTTATTTCAGTCGGGACAGCAAGACCTGTGGTCCCTTCTTCAGGTTTTCGAAGCTGCCGCGGATGACGATCGGGTGGATGCGGTCTACATGGAGATTCAGCCACTGTCAGCGGGGACGGCACAACTTGAAGAGTTGCGAGAAGCAATGAGAGCCTTTCGCGAGACGGGCAAGCGTATTGAGGCGTTTCTAGCAGTCGATGTCATTCGAGAACCTGAGCTTTACCTGGCTTGTGCGGCTGACAGGATTACAGTGAATCCAGACGCCGCCTTCCTAATTGACGGATTGATCGCTGAAATCAGCTTCTTCAAACGAACTCTGGACATGCTCCGGGTTCGACCTCAATTCTTTCAGATGAAGGAGCTGAAAAGTCCTCGCAACTACGACCTCACTGAGATGACTCCGGAATTCCGGGAAATGCTCCGCTCTCTCCTCGCCGATGTCCAGGACCGTTTCATAGCCAGTATTGCTGAAGGCCGCAATTTAACGGTCGATGCTGTCCGAGAGTTTCTCGAGATCGGTATGGGCACAGCGGAAGAAGCGGTTAACCGCGGTCTTGTTGATCGGGTTGGCTATTACAGTGACGTTCGTGCGGATCTCGAACTGAAGGACAGGCGAGAACCTGAATATCGCGGCATTTCCCACGAGAGGTACCTGGCCAACGTCGAGCGCCCCTTTCAGCAGGGTACAAAGGTCGCTCTCGTATCGGGCACAGGAGCCATCATCACCGGAAAGGGCGAGATGTTTGCGGAGATGATCGGCTCTGCTACCCTGACTTCCACGCTTCGTAACATTCGCGAGGATGACTCGGTTCGCGGAGTGATCTTCCGGGTCAATAGTCCCGGAGGCTCAGCAGTGGCTTCCGATATGATCTGGAGAGAAATCCAGCTTTTGCGAGACGCCGGGAAGCCGGTCGTAGTCTCAATGTCGACGGTGGCCGGTTCGGGTGGCTACTACATCGCAGTGCCGGCCAACCGGATTGTAGCCCAGCCATCGACAATCACTGGTTCAATCGGCGTGATCTTTGGCAAGTTCGATCTTTCCGGTCTGTACAACATGCTGGGAGTGGACATCGATCGAGTCCAGCTGGCTCCCAATTCCGACTTCTTCTCTTTCACCTCTTCATTTAATCCTGAACAGGTGGCCCGTATTAACGATTTCATGGAATCGATCTACCAGGCCTTCGTCGAGAAAGCTGCCGAAGGTCGGGCACAAAGCTATGAGGAAATGGAATCGAAAGCTCGCGGTCGCATCTACACCGGTGCTCAGGCTCTGGAGTTAGGTCTTGTTGACGCTATCGGAGGTTTGCCGACCGCCATTGAGCAGATGAAAGAAGAGCTGGGGCTGGATGCAGACGCAGAGCTTCATCTCGAGATTCGACCTCGCCCCAAGACATTCTGGGAGATGCTAACCTCCGGTGACCTGTTTCAGGTGCGACAGCGAAACTTCCTGCTCAACTTCTTGACAGAGGACTTTAAGCGGCTCGAATATCCAACGGCCTGGTTGCTTATGCCGGAGATCCGCGTTAATTGACGGTGCGGGCTGGTAGCTGAGCGCGGACCTACGTTTACCATGACAAACAGCAGGAGGGAACTCTAGAGTCCTATAAGCTGCAGGGCCACCTCCCGTCGACGGGGACGATTGTCAAAGTCAAGAACCACGATCTGCTGCCAGGTGCCCAGGCGCAGCTTCTTGTCGACGAAGGGAATGGTAATGGACGGCTTTAATAGTGAAGCGCGAACGTGCGAAAATCCGTTCCCATCATGCCACGTCCTTTCGTGATGATAATCAAGCGTCGCGGGAGCAATCTTTTCGAAAACCTCTTCAAGATCTTTAACCAGCCCGGGTTCGAACTCAACGGTTGTTACTCCGGCAGTGGCACCGACCACATGGATTGTCAAGAGTCCTGTCTCCAGTCCTGACTACTCCAAATAATCGGTCGCTCGTGGCGTTACGTCGATAACGTGGCAAAACCCCTGGGTATCAAGGTAAAGGGTATGGTTCATTATTTTCATCGAAGATCGTCCAATCTAAGTCGCCAGGAACGGGCTTGCTTCTCGGCTGGCACACTCGACAAAAATGAGTACCTCTCTGGGCTACGACGATCCGTGTGATCGGGTAACCACATTGGACACAGGGCTGTCCCGCCCTTCCATAAACAAACAACCTTTCCTGATGAGTTCCTCGTTCTCCATCGCTGTCAATGTAATCTCGGAGAGATGTCCCTCCAAAGTGCACACCTTTCGCCAGCACTCGCGGAATCATCTTGAAGATCCGCAATCTTTCATACTTACGGAGCGTATCGGTCCTCCTCAAAGGATGTATGCGACTCACAAAAAGAGTCTCGTCAGCATAAATATTGCCAAGCCCGGCAACGAAGGACTGATCGAGCAAAAGGGCCTTGGCCGAGACCTTTCTCCCCTTCATTCGCTTAAGTATTTCATGCTCCTGATAAGCGCCACTGAACGGATCAGGGCCCAACTTCGAAAAGAAGCGACTCAGACTCTCTGGTTCTGAGCGCAGCCAGAAAATCTTTCCGAATTTCCTTGGATCCCGATATAGCAGTTCGACGCCATGGTCAAGTTGCAATATCAAGTGAGTGTGCTGGTCAGGAGCGTGCTGGCGGGTTCGCTGAAGTCCTGTAACAGGATGCCGGATGAAACGGGGAGCGTCCTTCCCTGAGGGCGTGCGCAAAGTCAACTGTCCCGTCATTCCTAGGTGGAAGACAAGATAGCCGTGGTCCAGCCCAAAAATTAAATACTTTCCAATCCGATTGACTTCGTCGATTGACCTTCCTCGCAGCTTTAATCTGAGATGCTTTGTCGGCAGTTGGAAGACCCGTGCCTCACGAGTTCGAACGTCAAGAATGCGCGTCCCCCGAATTCGAGGAGAGAGGCCACGCCGTATAGTTTCAACTTCTGGCAATTCCGGCATCGCTATATCATAGCGAAAGTGCCCGTCCTTAATGACAGTGTTGACATTTGGAAGACTCGGAGGTCCAGACATGGCTTTCATTCAACTCAACGAATTCCGGAATCGAGAGATTTTTCCCGAAGTCCGTATTCGCGCTCCACATCTTAAGAACCTGATGCTTTCCTACGTCGAGCTTGATCCGGGCGCCGTCGTACCATTACATCAACATCCCCATGAACAGGGCGGCATGGTGGTGAAAGGTAAGCTCCGATTCCGGATTGGAAACCAAACCCAGACCCTGGGGCCAGGCTCCCTTTACCTGATTCCCTCGAACGTCCCTCATGAAGTGACCGTCATTGAAGGGCCTGCCGTCGCGCTCGATGTCTTCGCACCGGTCCGCGAGGAGTATGCTTACGAAAATGAACAAATTATCGACGAGGAGACGTGAACCACTGAGAAGCC
>DATGOF010000010.1:0-4089 GCA_035306285.1 Acidobacteriota bacterium
TCGTCTCTTTCCTGCACTACGACATCGGATTTTTCGATCACGAAAGGAACAGAGTGGAACCAGCGCAGAATCCCTTCGCGCCATAAAAAGTGTTAACTATGTGTCCAGAATAAACTGTAAACCATCTGTCCGGAACGGACCGAGTTAATTTGGTGGAGCTGATGGGATTCGAACCCACGACCCCCTGAATGCCATTCAGGTACTCTTCCAACTGAGCTACAGCCCCACCATATGGGAAATTGACAGTTTAACCTTCCTGTGTCCTGAAAAGCAAACCGCCTGACCCTCTCCCTGAGGCGGACCCTCACTCACTTCGATGGCGGCGTTCGCCGAGACACAGGTCACCAGGTTAACTCGTTAGCTGGTCGACCAGCTGCTGATTGATCGTAATCTGCTCCTTCTTGCGGAGCTGATCGACCAGGTTTCGCACGTAGGCGGTGAAGAACTCATTGCGCTTCCGCTCACTAACCTGTTCAGCCAACTCCGCTTTCTGCTGCTCAAAAAGCGCTTCGTCAACTTCGCTCTTCTCTACAACCTGGAAGACAACGTAGTTATCCGCTACCTGCACCGGCGGACTCACTTCCCCTTCCGAAAGTGAAAAAGCCCGGTTATGCACCTCAGGAGAGAATCTCAGAATGTTGTCGATATTCTCACCCTTCTTGAAAAATTCGGTGAGCGTCACCTGCCTGTTTCGTTCACCGGCAAGCGACTCTAAGTCCGCACCCTGTTCAATCTGCCGGTAAAAGTCGAAAGCCTGCTCCCGGGCTACGCTTTCCCCTTCATTGGCCCTAAAATCGGCGACTACACGATCGCGAATTTCGTCCAGAGGAGGAATGCGGGCCGGCTGAATTTCTTCCAATCTAGCGACGATGTACTGGTTGGCTGCCGAGTGAGGATCCGTGATCTCACCTTGTTGCAATGAAAACACCTTCTGTACAAAGTCAGAACCAGCTGTCAGCCCCGGAATCAGCCCGCCAGCGGGGAAAAGCCCCGTCTCTCGAACCTGCAGCGACTCCTCAGCCGCCACGTCTTCCAGAGTCGCTCCTTCACGCACCGCATCAGCGATTCGTTGGGCCCTGGCGGCCGTCTGCCGGTCAGCCTCCTCGACCCGTGCATTGAATTCAGCCACTTTTCGCCGTCCCACAGGGCTATTTTCCGCTTTACCCAGGACCTGGATGATGTGGAAACCAAATGGGCTCTGAACCAGAGAGAGTTCCCCTTCATCCATCTCGAAAGCTGCCTCCTCAAACTCGGGCACCATCTGTCCACGCGTAAAGTATCCGAGATCTCCGCCCTGTGTGCCGGAAACCGGATCATCAGAATGCTGCTGGGCGAGCGTCCGAAAGTCGGCTCCGTTTCTGAGTTGACGTAACAGCTCCTCCGCCTGCTGCTGAGCCACCGATTCTTCATCTGGAGTAGCGGCCCGAATCAGGATATGCCGGGCTCTTACCTGTTCCTCTTCGGGAACTTCGGCAAGCTGAGCCTGAATCTGCTCCTCGGTAACTTCCACCGAAGATGGATCAACAATGAGTGCTACATAACTGATTCTCCGCTGCTCACTCTCACGATACTCTTCCTGGCGCTCCTCAAAAAATTTCTGCAGCCGCTCCTCATCCACTTCTTCCTGCACCGCTTCGGAAGCACCAAAATAGACATAGCGTACGCGCACGCCCTGGTTGGCATCGAGAAATTCCTGCCGGACATCCTGTGGAGTAGCGATAATTCCGTCGGTAATCACGTTTTGAAATTTCTGCCTCAGGATGCTACGTCGCACGGCTTCCTCGAACTCCCTGGGAGTAAGATTGTTGGCCATGAGGATCTGCTTGTAACGCTCAGCTCCGATGAAACTATCGTTCTCTCGAAAGACCGGAAACTGACTGATCCGTTCTACAACCTCATCCGGAGTGACTGTAATCCCGAGATTCTCAGCTTCCTTCCCCATCGCATATTCACTGATTAGCTGATTGAGGGCCTGCTGGCCGATCCCCAGTTGCCTGACAATCTCCGGATCCTGCTGGTCCAGATTGTAGGCTTGTCGATAGAAGTCGTATAGCTGAAGGTACTGGCGACGAAATTCTGCAGCCGTGATACGCTCTCCGGCCACCACCGCAACCTCCTGACCTGCCGGGCCGGTGGTGAATCCCGTAGGAGTCCCGACGAATAGAAACACGGTCGAAATGCCGAGGCCGGCGATAACCAGGACCAGCACCCATTTGAGCCAGCTCTTTTTTCTTCGAAAGAGAGGAAGCATCTTAAGACACCTTTGTTATGATAAGGATTCGGGGAACGACTGAAAAAGGCCGTTTAGCAGGGGTAAATTTCCCTCACGAACGAGTCCTGCAGGCACTTTTCGTTCCCTCTTGAAATTCGAAAGTATATCACAATCCGGGATAGACTCGGAGGATCGCCTCGGGCCGGAGATGGTACAGAGCGGACGGTTCGACCGCCGATTCTGATGCTTGTAAGGACCAGGGGTCTTGTAGATAATCATCTCCTCACAAGCTTTTGCGCATTTGTCCCGACTTTTGTCGTCATTAAAGAGAATATATGAATCTGCGTTCAATCTTTAGCGTCTTTTCCAACGATCTGGCGATCGACCTGGGCACGGCAAATACACTGGTGTATGCCAGAGGCCGAGGTATCGTCGTCGATGAGCCTTCCATTGTGGCGATCAACAAGCTCACCAACAAAGTCGAAGCGGTCGGGCATGAAGCCAAAGATATGCTGGGGCGCACTCCAGGCAATATCGTCGCCATAAAACCAATGAAGGATGGCGTTATTGCAGACTTCGACGTCACCGAAGAGATGCTCAAGTACTTCATCAAAAAGGCTCATAACCGCAATCATCTGCTCAGTCCACGTATTGTCATCTGTATCCCGTCTGAGATAACACAGGTAGAAAAGCGAGCGGTTCGGGAATCGGCGTTACGGGCCAAGGCGAGTGAGGTTTTCCTGGTTGAAGAAGCAATGGCCGCGGCAATTGGAGCCGGTCTTCCGATTACCGAGCCAAGCGGGAACATGATCGTCGACATTGGAGGCGGAACCACCGATATCGCCGTAATCAGCCTTTCCGGGATCGTCTACAGTCGCTCGGTACGGGTGGCGGGCAATGAGATGGATGAATCCATCACTCAGTACATCAAGCGAAAACACAATCTCCTCATCGGTGAGCGAACAGCCGAACAAATCAAGATTCAAATCGGCTCAGCCGCCGTGCTGCAAGAACCTCTCACTATGGAGATCAAAGGACGAAATCTGATCGAGGGTATTCCCAAGACGGTGACGATCACAGACGAGGAAGTCCGAGAAGCCCTTTCTGATTCCATCTCTACGATCGTCAATGCTGTCCGGGTTGCACTGGAGCGAACGCCGCCGGAACTTTCAGCGGACATCGTCGATAAAGGTATAGTTCTAACAGGCGGCGGGGCGTTACTGAAACATCTCGATCAGAAGATCAAGGAAGAAACCGATCTCCCTGTCTTTCTGGCAGAGGATCCTTTATCTTCGGTTGTGCTCGGCGTCGGAAGAATGCTGGATGACATGTCGCTGCTGAAACGCGTTAGTCTCCAATGATTGGTCTCTCTCACCGAAACCCGTTGTTCAGTCTGTTCCTGTTCACGCTTATCAACATCCTTCTGCTTTCGGTACAGGTGCGTAATGAAGATGGCCGGATCCTGCTACGTTCGTGGAGCCTGGCGTTAACCAGCCCGGTTGCAACGATTAGCCATTTCTTTGCCGATGGCGTCAAAGGTCTAATATCACGCTACTTCTTTTTGGTCGATGCTGCACGTGAAAATGCCGAGCTTAAAGAGGAAAATCAGCGCCTCAAACTTGAACTGTATCACGCCCAGGAACTGCAGCGTCTTTTTGACCGGACTCGCGACTTTGAATTAATCCGTGACCAATATCTCTTTGACTGGCTGCCAGCCGCAGTTATAGGAGGGAACGCCCCCTTTGCAGCCAATCGGTTGCTCATTAATGCTGGGACAGAACATGGAGTTGGGCGTGACGCAGCAGTTTTTACAGCTGATGGGATTGTCGGTCGAGTGTTGACCACCTCCCCTTACAGTTCGGAGGTGGAACTCATTA
>DATGOF010000011.1:0-3490 GCA_035306285.1 Acidobacteriota bacterium
GGAGACCCGGCAGATGGACAGAAGCTTGTGAAAAGACAAGGACGGGAAAAATGAACTGTGCGATGGTCTTTTCGAAAGAGGCAAGCTGCCCCAGTGGAATCTGGGTAAAGATCTGTTGGACGTGAAGACAATGATGCTGCCCGCTTACCGACGTACTACACTGATATTCTGCATCGCCAGAAGGCTGGCTGTCAGCATGCTCGTGGAGGGATCTGGTTTCAACCGGCCGGACGAGTTCAACTGCCTGTGCCGTGGTAAAGGTCCCGATCAGCAAGATCAGGAGAAAAGAGACTGATCGGACAACAAGATTGCGTCTCACGCTGGTCTTACAGTATCACAGGGCGATTGCGCTCGACAAACTGTAGCCATTGAGGCCGTTCAGCAACCGGCAACCGGCTAAAAGCCCTCGCTATATTGGAAGACGACTACGCGTCCCCAGCGTGAGTCTTTCATCTCTTCCCCACCCAGGAGGCCGTCCCAGGTCGTGTTCACATAAAGCGTCTTACCGTCATAACCAAGCCAGGCACAGGCATCTTTCGCAGGGGTGTTGAATCGAGGTCCCATGTTCTCAAAAGGAGTCCAGTTGCCGTTTTCCTTTCGACTCATATAGAGATCCATTCCGCCGGCAAGTGAGTCTTCCCGTTCAAAGGCGAGAACAATGATGTCTTCGTTCCGTCCAATCGCGGCATCGATCTCATTATCTTCGGTGCTGACCGGCGGACCGATATTGATCGGATCGCTCCATCCTTCGGTAGTCTTCTCAACATAGTACACGTCGAAACCACCATGGCCTCCCGCCCGGTCACTCGAGAAATAGATTCGCTGTCCGTCGCGGGAGAAAACGGCTCCGTATTCAGTGGTATCGGGACCGCTGATGTGATCACCGATGGGTTCGGCCGGGCCCCAGGCTCCATCCCTCCAGTGACTGATGAAAATGGTCGGCTTCACCCCATCATCGGAACGGATAAACACCATCATGGAACCGTCGGCCGATAACTTCCCATCATATTCACTGGCAGCGGTGTTGATTCCTGGTCCCGCATTGACGGGTGGGCTCCATTTTCCATTTTCGAAACGAGAGAGCCATATATCACTCTTTCCATAACCCACGCGGTGGGGCGACTGAAAGGCGATTAAATCACCGTTTTCTGTAACGCTGATGCATGCCGGCTCGTACTCCTCAAAGAAATCGAGGGGCATAATATTAACGGTAAGGGTAGGAGAACCGCCCTGAGCCAGAAGTCCAGATAATGACAGATACACTAACAACAACGCGAACCACAGAACTTTCCAGGTTGACACAGAAGACCTTCCCTCTTCGGATTCAAGCACCCGCCCCCTCCCGGGCACATCGTCACCGTCATCAGGTGCGCTGGACAGACTAAAAACATACAAACAACTTCATTATGCATATTCACCTTACCCGATTCTTCATTGTCTTGAGAATCGAATTTCGTACTATGCTGGACAAGATGAGTTCTGCAGGTGACCGGGTAAGATACGCCATGAAATCATGCGACAGGCAGCCGCCTCTCCGTACATCAGGATGCCGGAGACTTCTGTGGTCGGCAGGGATCGTCCTGATACTGTCTCTGAGTGGGCCCGCCTGCCGTCATCGAAACCCCTGGAATATTATGCCTGAGGGCAGAATGATCGACCCGGCAATTACAGAATCCTCCGGAGTGGTTGCCAGCCGCCGCTACGAAGACGTCCTCTGGACCCATAATGACGCCCACAATCTACCTGAGCTTTTTGCTATCGATGATGATGGAGAGCTCCTCCAGACTTACCTGGTTCCAGGTGTTGAGAACATCGACTGGGAAGATATCGGAATCGATGCAGACAACAACCTGTACATCCTCGACAACGCAGCTCTGCGACGAGACGATCACCTGAACTTCATCTACATTATTCCGGAACCGAACCCCTTCGAAGACGTAGAGGTGGAAAAACCTCGAGTCGTTACTTTCATTTATCCAGATGGACCTTTCGACTGCGAGACTCTCTTTGTCTGGAATAACCGGGCTTACCTGGTTACCAAGAGCTGGGATGGATCACTTCCCAGAGTCTATAGCGTGACAATTCCGAATGATTCGTCCGATACACCGGTCTCGGCTCGCTTCGAAGGAGAAATCGGAGTTCACGCAATGATTACAGGAGGGGATATCTCTCCCGACGGTCGAAGCATTATTCTGGCATCGTACGTAGCGCTGATGCTGTTTGAAGGAGGTGGTTCGCCGGCAGAGCTGCTGCAACGAGAACCCAAGCTGGCCCTGTTGAACGCACGGCAGGTTGAAGGCGTCGCCTGGAAGGATGACGAGATCGTTTTAACCAATGAACAGGGCGAGGTCTTCGACGTGCGCCTGAGCGAACTGGATCGAAGTCAAGCTCCGTTCTTGAGGACGCCTCACAAATCGATACCTCGGCTCAGGAAAGGTGCGCCCACATCCCTGGATTTCGGTAACTGGGAAAGAGGAAGCTGGCTCGAAACATACTGGCAGGGAGCAGAGATCAAATTCGCCCGGGTGGGATGGACACCGGGACGACTGCACGTGGGGATCCAAATTCCTGAAGGCGTCACCCTGATCGACATCCCCCCTGACTTTCCCGCCAACTACGATGACTGGTTTCGGACTGGTGCAGTATTCGTGCTCATCAATCCGGACGGCTCCAGGCCCATTGCATACGGCAAAAACGACCGCTGCATTCTGGTGGGTACCTCAGGAGGAGTTCTGCGGGTTATCGCATTTAACCTGAGGCCGGCTACACTGGTCGAATCGGCTGAAGAAAATCCAGACTGGGTCACTGCTACTCGAGAGGGCCGTAATCTGCTGTTAGATCTCGATCTGAGCGCGCTGGGAGAAACTGATCACAAAGAGATCGGCTTCAATGTCATCATCATTGACGATTCCGGAGGCATGCTTTCCTGGGCGCCCCTGACGAGACGATTCACATGGGATTCACCCAGTGTTTGGGGACTGCTTCGCATGTCGGGTTAATAAGCCCTTCATTGTGGACAGAGGGAACCTTCCCAGGCGCCGCCTTTTGGTGGTATGAACCGCCCCCCAAACGTGGACATTGTGTTGTGCGCTCCCCGGCGGCAGGATCAGCGAACGACCAGTGTCCCTCACTATAATCAAGAGATCGCTGCTCGAGTCTAAGTCCGCTCCTGAATCTGTACCGGATCCCAACCACAAACTCGCTCTTCACGATAACTGGTATTGCAAAGGAGAGCAGGCGCAGCGGCTCTGGCTCCAAATACCGCATCTTCAACCACCCTTCCTTCGGTTCGAATGGCATCGAAAAAGTGGCGAAAATGATCCAGCCGCATGTCGTAGCCGGAGGGCGTACGATAAGTCTTCTCAGCACTTTCATTAAAGGAGGGCCGCTTGCTTTCCGGGTACTTGCGGCGATACTCTTGCTGAATTTGCTGCTGCATGGCCTCTGGGAACGTGCCGATGGAAAGTCCAGGAGCCTCCGGCCTGGGGGA
>DATGOF010000012.1:0-11403 GCA_035306285.1 Acidobacteriota bacterium
TGACATAGGAAGTCAACATCTGCCCGGTGGCACTCGGACCGATTAGCTCAACAAAGGGAGCCAGATCTGACCGTCGAGGAACAATTTTCTCAATTCCGGCAAGAGCAATGTGCACCGGCGGAACAGTCGTCGTCAGGCGGATATTGGCTTCGCTTTCGACCAGCATCAACGTTCCCGTGTCAGCGGCAACCAGATTGGCACCCGATATTCCCACTTCAGCTTCCAGAAACCTTCGTCTCAGCCTGTCCCGGGCAAAACGGGTGAGATCCTCACCGCTGTTGAGCGGCTCATCGGGTTTAAAAATTCGTTCAAAAAGCGCCGAGATACGCTCACGGGAATAGTGCAGTGCCGGCCCCACAATGTGGGAGGGCTGCTCATCCGCCACCTGCAAGATGAACTCGGCCAGGTCGGTTTCTACGACTTCGATTCCACGTCGTTCCAGTTCCGGATTGAGCTCAATCTCTTCTGAGGTGATGGACTTACTCTTGACAACGGAACGAGCGCCATGCTGTTCACATACATCAGCGATAAAGGTTCTTGCCTGCTCGGCGGACTTGGCGAGATAAAAGTGTCCGCCACGTCCTTCAATCACTTCTTGCAGCCGAGTGATCAACTCGGGCAGATGATTTAGGGAAAATTCTTTGATCTGGCGAGCGCGGTCCTTCAGAAGTTCATAGTCAGGCAACTGAACAATTGCCCGATAACGATTTCGATTAAAGGTCTGGGTATTTCGTCTGACGGCGTCGCTCTCCAGAGAGAGCGCAAGTTTTATGGCGGCAGTGAGTGCGTCCGGTCGGCTTTTGTCCGCAATCTCTCGGGGGTGTACTTCGAACTCACTCATGTTCGGTTTCTCAGCACAATGATCGTCATGGTGTGGGGCCCGTGAACTCCTCGAACGAGAGCTCCCATATCGGCCGTCGCACTTGGTCCGGTGACGAAGACAAAGTCGCTTGCAAACTGCTCGATTGCTTCACTCGGGCGATTCAGCAGCCGACTCTCCTCAAGGACAACCACCTGATGGCGCACCAGAAGGCTGACCAGAGCCACCATTCCTGAATCCACCGGAATAACAACTGACCCGCTACTGACCACCCCGGCAATCGCGTCCGTCAGCCCTATCGCACATCGGGCTGCAACTTCCCTGGTGGGACCGGTGGTACCGCCGGCAATGGTCCTGAGATGATGAAGTAAGTTCTCAGGCAGAGCACCACAAAAAGCTGCCAGAACAAGAGAACCAGCCCTCTCCCTTTCAATCAGAGTTCTCACTGTTTCCAGGACTTCATCTTCCCCGTCCCGAACCAGTACCTCGGCACCCGTTGCTTCAGCGTTCTGCGTGAAAACGATCAGGCGATCGGTTTCACGCTCTGGCCTGGCGTGCTCAGTCTTGACCACGGGAACTCCAGTTTCCGCACTGAAATACCTCGATGCCGAGTTCGAGAAGCATTGCTGCCTTCGCTTCGAAAGCACGGTCGGCCAGCTCGGCAGAGTCAGCGTAAGCCACGTTGATGTGATTGGATTTGTGACGGGCCATCATTTGGTCACGTGAGACGCCGTACAACACGGCATGCATGATCGGCCACTGCGGAGTGGTGCTCTGCCAGCGTCTTTCGGTTTCCTCGGGCGGAAGCGAAACGGCCTTTCCGCGACCCAGATCGGCGTACAGTCGACCTCTCTCGACAAAGATGCGACTCCAGACGATTTCCCCGGGTTTGCCGACCCCTTTCAGCGTTCCTCCGCCCAGCGGAAAATACATGGGCGGCTGTCGCTCGCTGACTGCCCCCTGATAGCCCCCTTCGAAGTGGGATGCAGGAGCGGCACCCGAAATCATGAAAACCCAGACGAAGTCGTCGATTCCATTTCCTTTGTAATGTTCGCCCCACCGAAGGTCGTGCAGAGTCGAGTCGGGCATCAGTCCCATTGCCTTCCAGATCCGGTACGTGACCAGGGCGTCCAGCCCGGCACACTCATCCACTTCGTTAAAATGAGGAAGAGGGCGGCCGGGAAACAGTTCCCTGCCTGACTCGCTGTAAGCGGGCGGACGATCTGAGTTATTGAGCAAGCCCTCAACCAAATCGGAGGCTGGGGTCACATTTTTCAATCCCTGCTGATATTGAATGCCGATCGCGTCACACGAAAAATCATCGGCAATTCGTAAAGCTGCAATATACATCTTACATTGCTCGATGATCTGTTCATCGGTTAAGTCCTTCTCGCGATCAGGACCGGTCTTGAATTGCAATCCTCTTTCGAGGAGCCACTCCTTGACGGCTTGGGCCTCGAACTCTGTGACGCGCTGCATAGCCGCCACCAGCGCGGACTGACTCAAACGTTCCTTGTAGACACCAAGGGGATTGAGCAGTTCATCGTCGATGATCGCGTTGTACATTCCCATGCAGCCTTCATCAAAAACGCCAAGAATGGCCTTTCTAGCCTTTAGGTCCTGAGCCAGCGCTCTCCCCAATCGGGCTTCTTCCGAATCAAACTGTGCACCGTGAAGCTGCCGGACGTGACTTGTATCGTGTTGAACCGGGTCGCCGCTCAGCCACCTCCGCAATCCGTCTGAGAACAGTGGATCGTTGAAATCTTTGCTCCATAAGGAATCGTACCGTACTCCAGCCTTAGTCAGGCAGGCATTGAGATTGAGTAATCCGACCAAGCCGGGCCACTGCCCGGACCAGTTGGCAACGGTTAGAATCGGACCGCGATGATCGCGAAGCCCGGGAAGGAGATGATGGCTGTACTGCCAGACAGCTTCGGCTACCACCACCGGCGCTCCAGGATCAATTCTGTGGAAGATATCCATGCCCATGCGCTGATTCCAGATAAAACCGTGCCGTCTTTCCGGATCGTATTGATGACCCCGTACAACTTGAAAACCGTGCTTCTGAAACGCCTGTTGCAGTTGAGCTTCCATCTCTTCTTGAGCGGGCCAGCACATTTGGTTGGCAGATTGACGAAGGTCGCCATTAGCAACCAGAACAACCTGGTTTTCCAATATCTGATCCGGCGTCACGACCTCTGGATACTGATAGCGAGTCATAAGTCTTCTCTTCCCTTATTTTTGCGGTCCCATTCGACATTCTTCCGCCTCTCCATCAATCCACGGAGACGCAGGAGAGCTTCCTCCCACTGCTCTGAACGAGGTGAAGGTTCAAAGTAGCTGAGTGCCACAGAATCTGCAATGACCCGACGACCTTCAGCGATACTCCCGATCTCTCCTGTAGCAATGGCCTGGACAAGAATATTACCCAGTGTGGTGGCCTCCGCCGGTCCGGCGACGACCAGACGGCGACAAGAGTCGGCAAGCAGAGAGCAAAACAGTGAATTCAAGCTCCCTCCTCCAACAATACGGATTGTCGAATGCCTGCGCCCTGTGAGTTTCTCGATCTCCTCGACCAGAAAGCGGGTCTTCAACGCCATACTCTCCAGGCAGCAGCGAATGACTTCACCTCGCTCATGCGGCACCTTTTGATCGGTTCGGCGGCAATATTCACGGATCGCCTCAACCATATTGTGTGGGCTTAGGAAGACCGGGTCATCAGGATCGATTACAGATTGCAGTGCCGGAGCACGCTCCGCCTCATCCATGAGCTCCCTCCACGCTTCAGCTCCTGCCGGCAGGTCCCAGCAGCGGGCAGACTCCTGGACTAGCCAGAACCCGGTTGTATTCTTGAGAAAACGTGTTTTCCTTTCGACACCCCCTTCATTCGTGAAGTTCGCGACTTCCACACGGTCATCGACCAAGGCGCCGTCTAATTCGACGCCGACTAGGTTCCATGTCCCGCTGCTGATGTACAAGGACCGATCGTCGAGATAGGGTACTGCTGCGACGGCGCTTGCGGTGTCGTGACTTGCGACAGCGATGACCTTGACCGATTCCTCCAGACCCGTTTCTCCCGATACGCTCAAGTGCAATCGACCTAGAGAGGTTCCAGGTGCCACGATCTTCGGCAGAAGTTGGGTGGGAATCTCCAGTTTGTGCAACAGCTCGGTATCCCACTCTCCGGTAGAGATCCTGGTCATTTGAGTGGTTGAGGCGATTGTGTATTCGGTCACCGCTTCGCCGGACAGCCAGCGATTGAAGAGGTCCGGCATCATCAGTAAGTTTGCTGCGCAGTCAAGTCGGGGATCCTTCTGCTCAATCATCCAATAGAGCTGGAAAAGCGTATTAATTGGCATCAACTGGTTGCCGGTCCGGCGGAAGATCTCATGAGAAGAAACCTTCGTAAAAACACGATTGAGTATGCCTTCAGTCCGGGGATCGCGGTAGTGATAGGGAAGGCCCAGAAGATGGCCCTTTCCGTCGACGAGCGCGAAGTCTACACCCCAGGTATCGACAGCCATACTAATCACGCTCCCGGGCAACTTGGACGAACGCGCCAGACCGGTCTTTATTCCGTCCATTAACTGGAGTACGTCCCAGAAAAGATGGCCAAGGATCCACTGAGGGTTGTTACTAAATCGATGAAGCTCCGTTAGTCGAAGCTGTCTTCCGTTCCAGTCACCTTGAAGTACGCGCCCATTACTTGCACCCAGATCTATCGCTAGATATCTCCCGGCTCCCATCAGCTCTTCTCCCCTACTCTAACGAGCCTTTGAACTTGAGCTTCAGGCACCCCAAATGACGCCTCCTCACCCAGTGCCTCTGACACGGTAAGACACTAGCACGGGCGGCCGGTTGGTGTCATGAAGAACAGACTGCGGTCCTGGCTACCAGTCTGTCCCCGGCTTGTTCTCGACAGGGAGCAATGTTAGAGTTACCGGCTTCAGAAGGCTACCGGCACGCAGAAATCATAGGTGTGCTGCAGCCAGAGCGATTCGGTAGATGGTGACCCTGCTTTTCCCCGGGGAAAGAGAGTAGTAAGTGCGGAGAGATTCGATGTCGAAAGAAGCCTTTTTCATAACCGGCGCCCTCGGCTGCGTCGGCTCATGGGTACTGCGCAACCTGGTCGATGAAGGAGTGACCGTGGTGGCTTCTGATCTGTCCACAGATCCGGTGCGGCCCAGGCTCCTCCTTTCTGATGATGAACTTTCACGGATTGAATTTGTCAAAGTAGACATCACCGATCTGGAGAGTCTTCGTCAAACCGTTGCATCTCGAGAAATCACGCACATCATTCACCTGGCGGCGCTTCAAGTCCCATTCTGTATCGCCAATCCATCGCTGGGATCGCAGGTTAATGTCACCGGCACGGTAAATATTTTCGAAGTCGCGCGTCACTTGAAGGAGCAGATCAGGGGCCTGGCGTTTACCAGCTCTATCGCTGTGATGGGGCCAGCTGACCGTTATCCTGACCGGCCGCTCAAAGATGATGTGGAGTTGTACCCGCAGACACTTTACGGCGTCTATAAACAAGCCAACGAGCAGACGGCCCGTGTGTACTGGCAGGATTGGGGTATTCCCAGTGTCAGCATACGACCCTACATCATTTATGGGATTGGCAGGGATCAAGGATTGACCTCGGACGTCGCCAAAGCAATTCTGGCGGCCGCCGCAGGCCAGGAGTATGAAATTCGGTTTAGTGGACCGATCTCCATGCAATACGCAGACGATGTCGCAAAGATTCTGATTCGAGCAGCTCGATCAGAACATCGAGGAGCGGCAGCCTGCAATCTGCGAGGGGATATTCTCACCGTCGAAGGATTTGTAACTGCGCTTCAGTCTGTTCTCCCAAATGCTCAAGTGCGCTATTCAGGTTCGCAGCTTCCCTTTCCTTCTGATCTCTCTGACGAAGGGCTACGCGCAATACTGGGAGAGCTTCCACACACGCCCTTGGACGTGGCGATTCGTGAAACGGCAGAGAGGTTTACGAAGCTTCTACAGGAGGGACGCGTCGATCTCCAGCAGCTGAAGGAGTAAGGCGAGTTGGCGCCGCCAGTTGATTTCACAAGAGAGACACAGAGGACACAGGGGGGCGGAGCCGCGAGAGCCACAGCAAGTGTCGGACTAGATTTTGTGCTCTTTGTAAATCACGTGCTTACGGACCACAGGGTCGTATTTCTTCAATTGAAGCTTATCCGTGGTGTTCCGCTTGTTTTTTGTAGTCGTGTAGAAGTGTCCGGTTCCTGCTGAGGAAACCAGTTTGATCTTTTCTCTCATCGTCATTCACTCCTAGCCGGTCACCTGCTTCAGGGTAAGTCCTTCGTCCTTGAGAAATCGCAGCAATCCTTTTCGGGTAACGGTCCGAAGAGCACGGGTAGAAAGTTTGACTCGTACCCACATGTCCAGCTCAGGAACATAGATGCGCTTTCTCTGCAGATTAGGTAATTGCTTTCTACGTGTCCGACGATTCGAATGGGATACACGGTTCCCACTCAAAGGCTTTTTTCCGGTTAACTGGCATCTCCGCGCCATACTCTTTGCTCCTTAAGATATCCGACTAAAAAATGAGCATTCAGTATATACAAAAACTCTCGTCCCTGCAGCAAACGCGGCTGCCAAGAGAAATGAGTTAGCGATTGATTTTATAACCGTGGCCGATTCGATAAAATCCCAAAAAGGGAGGGGGGAGACAAGATTTGCAGAGGTCGCTATTCGGAATTCTCGTACTGGCTCTCCTATCAGTAGCCGGATATTCCTGGACTCAAAATCCGTCCCAGGCTCAGCACGGGACGGAAGAGACCAGCTACGTCGACAACATCGTTGAGAACCAGCACTCAGTCCTGGTAGAGGGGAAGACTCTCCGCTATCTGAGTCGCACCGGACACCTCATCCTGCGAACCGAACAGGGACAACCCCGAGCCAGTATCTTTTTCGTCGCATACAGTCTAGATTCGGCAGACCCATCAAGACGCCCTCTTACCTTTAATTTCAATGGCGGTCCGGGATCGTCTTCCGTCTGGCTGCACCTCGGAGCCTTCGGACCGCGTAAGGTCCTGGTCGACGAGCAGGGCTTACCCACGCGACCCTACCGACTGGTCGACAACCCCTATACGTTGCTGGATCAAACGGACCTGGTCTTCGTCGATCCTGTTTCTACCGGCTACAGCCGCGCCGTTGCCGGAGTAGATCCGCAACAGTTCCACGGGGTAAGCACTGACCAAGAATATCTGGCCGAGTTCATTCGCTTATACCTCACCCGCTTCCAGCGCTGGGACTCACCCCGTTTTCTTAGCGGAGAAAGTTACGGAGCCACTCGGGCGGCCTATTTGTCCAACTACTTGCAAAAGAAGCACGGAATTTACCTGAACGGAATCATCCTGATTTCTGCTGCCCTTAACTTCCAAACGATTCGATTCGACCCGGGAAACGAGCTCCCCTATTCGCTTTTTCTTCCATCCTACACAGCTACGGCCTGGTATCACGGAAAACTGAAGTCTCAATTCAACTCGCTGAAGGACGCACTTCAGAGCGCCGAACGATTCGCCACGATTGACTACCATGTCGCACTGATGCAGGGAAATCAGCTTCCAGTGAGGGAGCGCTCTCGAATTGCCCAGCAGATGGCTCGATTGACAGGTATTTCAGAAGACTTCATTCAGCAGTCCAATCTCCGCCTTACAAATAGGCGCTTCATCGGACAGCTTCTCTCCGACGAAGGGCGAATCATGGGCCGACTGGATAGCCGATTTACCGGAATTGATCCCGATCGGATAGCCGAAGGCTATGCAAGTGACCCCAGCTATTCCGCTATCCAGGGACCCTTCACAGAGACCTTCAATCACTATGTTCGTACGGAGCTCGGATTTGAGACCGATCTACCCTATGAAGTCCTGACCGACCGGGTTTATCCCTGGGATTACGACACTGCCGAGAACCGCTACCTCAATGTAGCCGAAGATTTGAGGGAAGCCGTTCACCAGAACCCTGCTCTCAAAGTTCTTGTTGCTTCTGGATACTACGATCTGGCCACGCCCTACTACGCAACCACCTATACCTTCAATCACCTGGGTATGCCGCAGGATCTGAGCGACAGCATTATGCTTCGCTATTACGAATCGGGACACATGATTTATCTCCATCCTGCTTCGATGCGGCAGCTCAAGACCGAACTGACCAGCTTTTATGGGTCAAGCGGTGAGTGAGCATGCCCCCAACTGACAAGACCTCTACCAGTTCGCGTGACCCAAAGCGCTCAGAAGGTGTAGAAGAGCGAGAACTGGATTTGCCGTGCCGGCCTGGTACCCGAGACTCGACCATAAGAGGGACTGGTCAGACTGGTAACTGCTGGACCCCACTGGGTGTGGTTGAACAAATTGAAGGTTTCCATCCGGAACTCCACCTGGTGGTTCTCTCTCACTTCGAATGTCTTCGAGAAATTGACGTTCCAGTTGTTGATTCCCGGGTCATCGAACAGTCCAACCGAAGATTTCCCCCAGGTTCCAAACTCCGGTTCTGCGAAGCAGGCGATATTGAACCACTCAAAACGATCTCCCGGAGCGTCTCCAATGTCACAACCGGGAATACGGTCAGCCAGTTGCTGTCCTAGGCCGGTCCCGCTGTTATCGGCTGCAGAAACCGTAGCCGGCGCTCCTGTCGAGAACTCGGTGATACCGCTCAGAATCCAGCCGCCCACGAGGATATTCGCCAGACCATCCAGATCAAAGATTCTGCCCCGCCCCCAGGGTAACTGGTACGACCAGCCGCTCACAAAGCGGGCCGTTGGCGTGATCCGAGCGCGGCCGCGCCAGATATCCCAGTTTCGAAAATCAAAATTGTTTCGATCGTTCGCGATCGGACTGAGACTCGACCCGGTGTTTTTTGCCCACATGAAGTTGGCCATAAAAGAAAGTCCATTCCATTCCCGATTGCGGACGCCGAACGTGCCCGAGTGGTAGTTCTGATAACCCCAGTTTACCCAGGTTAGCCAGGGGCCCCACAGAGGAAAACGCCTTCGTTCCTGAATTGGAAGATCGGCAAGCGGCCCCTGAGGTAATGCTGGTGCGTTCAAGTCCACGAATTGCTGATTGTGAATGGTGCGGGAACCGAGATAATCCAGATGCAAGGACCAGCTCGGGTTAAACCGATGCTGGACACTGAAAGACCATTGATAAACGGTAGGTGCTGGATATCGGATTTTATTGCCGTCGGCGAGATTGCCAAGAGCTCTCGGGCTGGCTGGAGGATCCTCTCCGGGCTGCGGAATGCTCGAGGTGGGTTGCGGAAAGAGGTCTTGAATAAAGATCGGAGGGAGCTGTTCCGTCCGGGCAATTTGTCGAGTGTCGCGAGTGACAAAGGGAGCTCCACCTGATTGGGCATCCGAAAACTGATTGGTATTCACGTTGCCCGCATAGAAGATTCCCCCTGCAGCTCGGATTGTCGTATCCGGAGTGAGCGAAAAGGCGAATCCGATTCGAGGAGCAAAATCGAGCGTGCTGGAGAGATACCCCTCCTCCGGCACGTCTGGATTAAGTGGCGCATCCCGGCCGTAGTCAGTGGCCGGATCTAGGGCGTCAAAGGGATTCTGGAGGGCAAAATTGAGTCCTCCTTCACCGGTGAAATCGTACTGCACGGCTGAATGGCGCGGCAAGAACCAGGGGCGCCAGTGCTCATAACGGAGCCCGAGATTTAGGGTCAACCTGGGGTGAATCTGCCAGGTGTCCTGGAAGTACCCTCCTAGTATCTCTGATAGCCTCGCCAGATCACCTCACGAAGCTCCAGCTGAGTGGAAAATGGCATACCCATTAGGAAGTCAGCGAATCCGACTCCGCCCATAGGCAGGTTAGCCGCTTCGCGCGCTGCATTACAGACTTCATTTCCCAGCGGACAGGCAGCTGTAAAAATCGGATCAAAACGAAAAAGCCCTTTATCGAACGACTGTTGTAAGAAATAGAGGCGTCGCTCAGTGACGTGAATACCCGCTTTGAAGCCGTGAGTGCCGCGGGTAAAACTGACATCATCCTTGATTTGATAGGTATCCTGGGTGGGATCCCACACAAAGAGGCCGGACGATCCCACACGAAAATCAGGCTGGATGATGGAGGGGCTCCCGGTCAACCCGGATGTGTTCTCTAGCCCCATTTCGCGCGCGACGTCTGGAACATTCAAGGGACGCCCGATTCCCCATTTCGGTCGAGAATGCGAAACCGACAGATCGTTGATGATAGAAGGGGTGAGGATCTTCGTCCAGTTAATAACCGTGGTATGAGTCGAACTCGGTGTCCTCTCTCCTTCGAGGGGTGGTATCAGGTTGGTGTTGAAGGCGTCTCTTTCGGCAAATGTATACCGTCCCCAGACATTGCTGGTACTACTGGCTTCCCAATCAATCCGAACCGAATACTGGTTCTCGTCCATCTCTGTACGGTTTAATCCAGAGAATTGGGGGACCTCATCAATAACAACATTGGGAAGAGGAGTATAGGCCAGAAGGGCTTGAGCCCCTGGGTCAAGCAGATCGGACGGGATCTGATTCCCGGGAAACGGAGTCCGAAGACTGGTGTCTGGATCAAAATCAAAAGGGTTATAGATCACCGGGACTGGCGCCAACCCGCCACCGGGCGCCAGAGGTCGATATTGCGAAAAATCGCCGTTGCGGACTTCGGCCGTTGGCACGCGCGCATTCCCCTGAACGGCTTGACGCAACCGAGACCCCTCGTAGTTTCCAAAGAAATGCAGCCGATCCCTGATGACAGGGCCGCCTAGCGTAGCCCCAAATTTGTTTCTCTTGTATTCGGGGAGTACATCTCCTGCCAGGTTGGTGAAGAAGCCGTTGGCGTCCAGAGCATCATTTCGATGCTGCCAGAACACCTCCCCGTGGAATTCATTCGTCCCGCTCTTGGTGATGACATTTATGGCGTTCGAACCGTACCCGAATTCCGCGTTCGCACTGGCTGTCTGAATTCGTAGTTCCTTGATGGTTGACGACGACTGGATATTGACGGTTTGGTTGTAGAGCGCGATTTGCTGATTGGCACCGTCTATCGATACGTTCGAGGCGGAGTCGTTAGCACCGGCTGCAAATACTCCGGACGATTCAAAGCTACCGGCAGCATTGACACGTCGCAAGGAGTGCTGTCCGAATGAAAGGTTGCTGGTACTCAGATATTGGGGAGATGTGTTGGGTGCCAGCGCAATTAGATCAAAAAAGTTTCGGGTCTCAACCGGGAGCTCATTCACCAGATTCTGGTCGATTGTCGTCGACAACTCCGCAGTTGTCGTGTTGATCAGTTCCTCACCAGCTGCCGAGACTGTCACCTCGTCGGAGACCTCACCGACTTCGAGCGTGATATTGACCTGTGCTGGTATTGCAACCAGCACTTCCCGGTCTGTAGTCACAGCCGTCTTAAAGCCTGCAAGACTGGCCGTAATCGTGTAGGTTCCGGGCCGTATCGACTGAAACACATAGAATCCCTCATCATTGGTGACGGTCTCTCGAGTGGTGCCTGTTTCCTGGTTCCTGATCGACACCGATACCCCAGGGATTACTGCTCCTGTACTATCCTGCACCAGTCCACGGACTTCGG
>DATGOF010000013.1:0-3902 GCA_035306285.1 Acidobacteriota bacterium
CCGGTGCGGCCGATCATGTCGGCTCCCGGGCCGCGTCCCGGGAGTTCCGGGAGGTGCGGCAGGTGGGGAAGCTCCCCGAGGATGGTGCGGATGGCTTCGCCCGGATCGGTGCCGGGCCAGGATCCGATACCGGTGTAGGCCTCCGGTTGCCAGGGATGGCGCTGCTCCTCATTCACGAGGCATCAGAGTAGACGACTCGCTTCGTGTCTTTGGGGTCAAGCGCTGCCCGCCGTCGCAGTTCAGCCGCAGGATTGCTCACCGAGTCCTGCCTCACTAGAAGAGGAAACTGGCCACTATGCCCAGCAACTCAATAAAAAAGGCAATCACATACAATATAAGAAATAAAACAGAAATCCACATCCAGAATTTATAAAGAAATTGCAACGTCTGTCGCAAGAATGTTGCAATCGTTTTGATCCCGACCAGGATCTGAGCGGCACGCTCTCGAATCTGAGGCTCGTAATCGACCGCCTTCCCTGTATTCTTGGAGAACTCGAACACGGAAGAGGGAGGCTCTGCACTCCTCTGCACTACCGGCTCTATCGATTCGTCACAGACTATGCAGCGCTGAGCTCCCGGTTCATTAACCGTTTCACAGACTGGGCAGAGTGTGCTCATGCTGGCGGCGAATCCCGTTTCTCGAGAAGTGTGCCACGCAGTCGACTTCTTTTCTCATTCCGTGGGGTAGGTTCCGCTTCCCGAGAAGTTGAGGCACTCTTCTTGAGAAGAGTGCCTTTCAAGCAAGATTTTTTCGCACTCGAGGCCCTCGGGACAATCGTTGTAGTTATGAAGTCTTCTCTCTTTTTCACCTCCGAACGCAGCTCTTTAACATGATCGAAAACTTGGTCTACAGTCGGCCTTTTACTTGGTTCCGCCGAGAGCATTTTACGGACAAAGGAATCTGCTTGAGGGAATATTTCTTCCAAGCCAGTGGTGTAGGACGCTCCTGCCGCACACAACTCTCCTGGATAACGTCCTGCTCCTTCCACTGGGATGAAAGACACCAGTGATCCGGTGAGGAACTGGACGGCGACAAGGCCGAGCGCAAAGATGTCAGAGGCTGTGGTGAGCTGCTCTCCCATAACTGTTCCGTTGAGGTAACCGAATGTTTCGGGAGAGTAATAGTTGAGATCACCCACCATATCGTCCGGGGGTACCGGTTTTCCAGAAAAAAAGGCGTTGTCGAAGTCGATGAGTTTAGCGGTGTGGTAGTTTTTGACTGTGCCCTTGATGAGGATATTCTCAGGTTTGATATCCCCGTGAACCAGTCCCGCCTGGTGCAGGATCTTCAGGGAGTGGGTGACGGTGATCAGCATCAGGAGACGGCGCTCCATCGGCTCTGCGGCGATCTCTTCTAGGCTAAGCGCACTGGTGTCGATCTTCTCCGTCACCTTGTAATACTTGGCGCCATGCCGGAAGAAGTCCTGGGTGATCACCAGGTTCCCCCCCGGCTTGGAGAGCCTCTTCAGGGTCTTAGTAATTTCTCGGTGGTGTTTTTCAAACTGTTCACATTTACGGAGCTTACGCTCTTTCGTTGCTTTAGAACCGGGCGAGTCAGGCAGCGGATAGGTAGGGGAGAGAAATTCCTTGATGAAATACTCTTTTCCGCCATGAACAGCGAACGCCCAGCGGCACTGCCCCCCACCAGACGTGGTGAAATCAGTAATAATACGGTATTTCCCGATAAATTCGCTCACGCCCCGCCCCCTGGAAGATGAGGAAGGATCCTCTCATATCCCGTCTTGTAGAAACTCCATGAGCTGTGGAGTTTTGCAGCATAGTCCTGTTCTGCTTTTTCCAATTCTTTCCGCAGCTGTTCGCAGCGGTTCTGGTAGGCGCGCAGCGGAGCGACGAGGTCCGCGATAAATTTCCGTCGATAAGCGAATCTCTCCCGCATGTGCAGGAATCCATCGAACCCCACGCAGACCGCAGCAAAAGTGGCATCATCGCCTGTCACCTGCTTCACCCTGTCTCGCAGCAGGCTTTCCCACTCTTGCTCCGTGGCGGCCTGAGCCATGGTCTCCAGAAGCATTTCTTCGAAGAAGAGAGGGCTGGGTAGGTAGCCGAAACAGCCATCGGTCGCGGTGAAGAACACCGCAGGGGCAACCCCGTTGACCACGGAGCTGAAAATTTGGAAAGGCTTATTGGCACTGATGCAGTTTGATACGGGTGCGTCTGTAGAGAGGTTCTCCAGGGCGTCCGGGGAGCCCTTGAGGTTATCGCGCGTCAACTGCTGAACCCCATTTTCTGGAGTCAGCAGATAACACCGGGAGTCACCCGCCCAGTAGTACCGGCAGGAGAGCTTTAAGTTGGAGGGGGTCCCATCTGGCAGCGGCGGTTCTTCCCGCACGGACACAGCGAGCACCGCCAGCGTGGTGGGCAGCGTACGCAGCATGGAACTACGCAGTCGACCGCCAGAGGAGGACAATGAGTGAGCGTAATCGCTCAGCTCTTTCTTGATGTATTGTTCGAGATCAACAGTCTTGCCCTCGGCTGGAAGACCTGTCGTGCAGTTCTGTCGCATCCAGTCCCGGACGACCTGTCGGACCTTCCGCGACGCCAGGTAAGCCCCACTGACCCTGCCGTTGGGTGTCTGATAGCTCGCCGCACCCGAACCCCCGAGACCATCGAAAACACCAAGGCACGATATTTCTCCGACAGTCTCGCATAGCGGCGGCGCATCCTCGGCCGACCCTTCTTTGTCGATCTGAAACGACAAGTAGAGCCGGGGTGTCTTCATTGGTGCAGGTCGTACCTCAGATGCTGTTGGCAATGGTGTCGAGGATCGTTGAGTAGTCCACTTCTTCCAGCCCATTACCGCCTTGAGAAGGGAAGTGAATGACGTTTTCCCAGTGATTAGCGATTTCAGTCCATCCCAGAGCATCGGGGGCGTAGAGGATGAGCCGCTTGGCGCTGGCATCCATGTACTCCTGTCCTTCCCACATGTCGGTCAGTTCATCGAAGTCCTCCGGGATATCCTGGGGATAGCCATCCGGTTTGTCTCCGGCGTTCTTCTCAAGCGGGTGGACGCTCGCATCGGTCCAGACCACAATGATCTGGCGGCGTTTGCGACTCTTGGTATCCCAGTCTGACCGCATCGCCAACGCGAGAGCTTCCAAACCGGTCTCCGGTTCGTCTCCGCCACCTCTAGCTTCGATGCCGTTAACAAACCGGGAAAATTCCGCGGCCTGCTGGGGAAGAGAGAAGAACTCTGACGTGACCATCGCCTCTTCTGGAGCGTCGCAGTAGTAGTCGCGGTAGGCGATGACGCGGACCCGTAGGGAGTCAATGTTCTTGCTCTTAGCCGCCATAACCTTGCGCAAGTCTTCATGAAAGCGCAAGGCACTTTCTTTTACCCGGTCGATGATGGGGCTCATGCTTCCGGTGGCATCAATGCACAGGACGATGTCGACGCCGTAGGTCAAACCCTGCATGGGTGGTGCGACCCCTTCCAGTGATGCGGAAACCGTTACGGAAAGCCTCGGTGTGAGGAGTCGGCCCCACGGACACATACGGCAGGGTGTCACCGTAGGACCGGGTCGTGCCTTTGTCACTGACCTACGGAATCAGTATTCCCGGTTTTGAGAACTTTTAACTACGAATGAGGCACAACTCGCGGAACTTTTCTTCCCATAGAGAAATCTATGGGACATTAAGGACATGGCGGCAAGCTCTACACATCCGCTTCCCTGTCCACAGCCAGAGTCGGACTGGTGGCGCGCTTCCGGTCCGCCACGGGAGCCGCTAGGGCTTCTTTTAACGCCGCCGCGCTGCGCCGCTTCCGCCAGGTTTTCACGCCCACTACCGCGGCGATGACGGCTGCTGCCGCCGCTGTGGCCGCCCACGGCGAGTGGAGGAACAGTCCCCACCAGGCAGCGAGGACTGCCATTCCGCCGAGGCTG
>DATGOF010000014.1:0-5478 GCA_035306285.1 Acidobacteriota bacterium
TCAGGGGTCGTGCCGGTCGCCAGGGAGATCCAGGCTCTAGTCGTTTCTATCTTTCGCTGGAAGACGACCTCCTTCGGATTTTTGGTTCCGACAACATCTCGGGACTGATGCAGCGACTGGGAATGGAAGAAGGCGTGCCGATTGAATCCAAGTTAATCACGCGTCAAATCGAACGGGCGCAGAAACAGGTCGAAGCTCGTAACTTCGAGATGCGTAAGCATCTGCTCGAGTACGACGACGTGATGAACAAGCAACGCGAAGAGATCTATCGTTTTCGGCGTGAGCTCCTCGAGGGGGAGGACCAGAAGGAATACATCCTGGAAATGGCTGAGGATGTGGCTCTTGAACTTCTGGATGAATATGCCGACAGTAGCGTTGACCCCTCCGAATGGGATCTCGAGAACCTTAAGGTCAACGTCCTCCGTATTTATGGTTTCGAAATCCCAGGTAACGTCCCAGTTTCCGAGATCAGCGAAGGAGCCGGGAATGGCGTCGAGAATCAGAACGTTCCGCTTGGTGAGCTTTCCAGAGCTGAGCTGGAAACCTTTCTCTTGAGTCGGATCCGAGCCAAATACGAGGCCAAGGAGAAAGAAGTAACGCCCCAGATGATGCGCTGGTTTGAGCGTGTCATTATGCTTCAGATTCTCGATCAGCAGTGGAAAGACCACCTGCTGGCTCTCGATCACCTCAAAGAAGGAATTGGCCTGCGAGGATACGGTCAGCGAGATCCTAAGATCGAGTACAAGCGGGAATCATTTACCCTTTTCGAGGAACTCCACCATCGAGTGCGAGAGGAAATCGTACGGATGCTTTACTTGCTACGTCCTGCAACTAGGGCAGAGGAAGACGAAATCTTAACTGCCAGAGGACGCCAGACACGCCAGCAAGATATGCAGTATTCCGGTGGAGAAGCAGCCGAACCAGCGTTTGCTGGTGCTCAGGCTCGGCCCCAGCAGCGTCTGGAAGCGAGGGGTGGAGGTGACGCCGCTGTTAAGACAATCGTCAATACCGGCCCGAAAGTCGGGCGGAATGACCCCTGTCCATGCGGTTCCGGAAAGAAATTTAAGAAATGCTGCGGTCGCTGAGCTGAAACTATAATGACACAGTCCTGTCGGCTGTGATTCCCAGAAATCAGGGCCGAGCCTGCTCATCGCTAAAGTCTCTTGAAACGGCAGGGAAACTACACCCCTTCAGCTTTTTTCGACGTCGGCTGAGTCAATTTCGCAGGCTACAGCTTGTTGAATGAGGTCGATAGAAATTACGAAGCGGAAGTGGTTCTTCTTTTCGACCAGCACCCCTTCCAGTCCGCGCAACGGCCCCCGGATGACGCGCACCCGATCCCCCGCTACCAGGTCAGGGAAAGGATCGTAGGGCAGTTGGCTGAAGACAAGTGTCTTTACGGCATTGATCTGTTCGTCGGGAATGGGGGTGGCCTCATTGTTGAAGCCGATGATCCTCACGACTGACGGCACCTTTAGAATATCCAGCTTACGCCTCTCGATGCATACTCGAACAAAAAGATATCCGGGGAACAGTGGAAACTGGACTAACTTTTTCCGATCCTTCCATTTCGATATAACATCCCTTAACGGCAGAAATACTTCGATGTCTCTCTGCCAGAGCTCTTCGGCAACCGTCTTTTCATGGCGCGATCGCGTGTGAATCGCATACCAGCGAATTTCCTCCTTTGACATTGGAAAAATGGTATCATGCTCCTTTAAACATATAAATTCGATCAAATTACTATGGATTGCTTTCAGTTTTGCCGGCAGACGGTTTGGAGCCTGGGGAAAGGGAAGTGGCTTGCTGCAGTGTAACGCCTTCGCAGCTGCCCCCCGGTCGCTTTCTTGACTTCAAATGTGCAGAGCCGGATAATTCCGTGTTGTCCGATTTCAGAAGAAAAAGTTGGAGGAAACCGTACGCGCAGCAATCTCGTGCAGGCAGATTTCGCCTTTAAGTTGAGCGGATAAAACCAAGTCAAAATGCTGAGATTGATCCAGCAAAGCCATATCTCTTTTCAGATTGATTGAGTTCAACGGCCTGGCGGAGCCCGGTAAAGAATGCTACGGAATGGGTTGGTGATGCCAGTCCGGAGCACAGACTCCAATCATTTTGCAGCCGCAGGACCCCTACCGAAAAGGCTCCAATTCTCCGTTGGTATTTAATGAACTAAGGTGGGGTGTTTCGGCAAGGCATTGGATATGGGAGACTCGGGCCTGCGGATAGAACGTATCTTGAGAGGGGAAATGAAGGGAAATAAATTTTGGGGCAAACAATACAGAATTGGTGGCTGTCACTGGACCGTCGCAGTCGAAAAATCGCACGCTTTCTGTCTGTGCCAGCCAAACCGGAAATCAAGAATAGCGGAGAGAGGCTGGGGACAAGGTCTGTCCCTTCGTCACAGCCCCTCTTCATAATACAGTCCTGACCTGCCGTGGACAAGAAGTACTACGGGACGGCGGTTCCTTATAAAAGTCGGGACAAGGTAGGAGGTCACCTATGCCTGTAAGTGACGGGCGCGAAGCGCAAATAGCTGAGTTAATTGAGCCTTATGGTGGAACACTTGTTGATTTACTAGTACCGGAAGACGAAGTTGCGGAGGTAAAGGAAGAGGCAACGCACCTGTTTTCCTTGCAGCTTTCCGAAAGAGCAGCTTGCGACCTTGAGCTGCTTGCGACCGGCGCTTTCTCACCTCTCGACCGGTTCATGGGCATGCACGACTATGAACGGGTTCTCAATGAAATGCGGTTACGAGATGGGACTCTCTTTCCGATACCGGTGACACTGCCGATAGAGAGCGACCTGGAAGTACAGGAGGGAATGAAGATCGCACTGCGAGATTCCAAGAATAACCTCTTGGCAGTCATGACCGTTGAAGAGATCTACGATTGGAACCTGGCTGAAGTCTCGGAGAAGATTTATAGAACCCATGATCCCCGGCATCCCCTTGTGGCTGAGATGCACCGCTGGGGAAAGCTTAACATCTCGGGTCCTTTGCGGGTTCTGGCAATTCCCCGTCATTACGACTTTCAGGAACTCAGGCTTACGCCCGCTCAAACGCGTCGGCGCCTGCTGGACTACGGTCATCCCAATGTGGTGGCTTTTCAGACCCGCAATCCTTTGCACCGGGTTCACGAGGAACTAACGAAACGCGCTATCTCGGAGGTTGACGGCGTTCTCTTGCTGCACCCGGTGGTCGGTATGACCAAGCCTGGAGACGTCGATCACTATACGAGAGTCCGCACCTACAAGGCGCTGGCAGATCGATACTACGAGAGGGATAGAATTCTCCTCTCCCTCTTGCCGCTGGCAATGAGGATGGCAGGTCCGCGCGAGGCCCTCTGGCATGCCATCATCAGGAGAAATTATGGAGCCAACCACTTGATTGTCGGTCGCGACCACGCCAGCCCCGGCAAGGATTCGGAAGGAAAGCCCTTCTATGGGCCTTATGATGCCCAGGAACTGGTGGAGGCTCACAGCAACGAGATTGGAGTCAAGGTAATTCCTTTCCGAATGCTGGTTTACTTGCCGGACGAACAGCGTTACGAAGAAGTATCGAGAGTGCCAGAGGGTGTTAGAACCGCCTCAATTTCGGGGACGGAGGTGAGAGAAAACTATCTTTATGCCGGAAAAGCTCTGCCGGAATGGTTTACCCGACCGGAGGTTGCAGAGATCCTATCCGAAACTCATCCGCCCCGGCACAAGCAGGGCGTATGTATCTGGTTCACGGGCCTGAGCGGCTCCGGGAAATCCACAACCGCGGAGGTTCTCGCCAATCTTTTGATGGAGAAGGGACGGCAGGTCACAGTCCTGGATGGGGATGTGGTACGAACTCACCTTTCAAAAGGACTCGGATTCAGCAAGGATGACCGGGATATCAACATTCGCCGCATCGGTTTCGTTGCTGCTGAACTGACACGGCACGGGGGTACGGTCATCTGCGCCGCAGTCAGCCCCTACCGAGCAACTCGTAACGACGTTCGGAACATGGTCGGATCCGACAGATTTATCGAGATTTTTGTCAACACCCCTCTGGAAGTCTGCGAACAGCGTGATGTGAAGGGGATGTATGCCAAAGCCCGTCGAGGCGAAATCAAGGGATTCACCGGCATCGACGATCCATACGAGGAGCCGGAAAGTGCCGAACTGACGCTCAATACCACTGAGCGCACGCCCGAGGAAAACGCTCGCTACATCATCGACTACCTGGCTGAGCATGGCTTCATTAAGAACTATTAGTCCTTCTTTCTAAGCCAGGCTCATCGTTAAAGCAGAGCCGGTTGAGAAAGGCAGGCACTGACCTGCCTTTCTCAAATCGGCCTATTTACCCTCATCCCGAAATCGAGGAAACTGTCGCGGAAAGGCAGACAGCAAGCTTATGAGAGCTTTGATTACCGGTGGAGCGGGATTCGTGGGAAGTCATCTCGCGGAAGCCCTTCTGGAAAGGGGATACCGGGTAACAATCATCGATGACCTCTCCACAGGACGTTTCGGGAATATCGAGCACCTGATCGGTCATAGCCACTTCCGCTTTGTCATCGACAGCATTACCAATGAAATTGTCCTGGACCGCATTACCAGCGAAAGCAACGTTATTTTCCACCTGGCCGCCGCGGTTGGGGTGAAGCTCATCGTTGACGATCCCGTTCGCACGATTGAGACAAATATTATGGGGACCGAGTCGGTTCTCAAGACCGCTCTCCGTTACCGCGCCAAGGTCCTGTTGGCTTCGACTTCAGAAGTCTACGGGAAAGGGAACCGGATTCCATTTGGTGAAGAAGACGATGTCGTACTGGGCCCGACCTCGCGCTCCCGCTGGGCCTATGCAGCATCTAAGATGGTGGATGAATTTCTGGGGTTTGCCTATTTTCGACAGTACGGGCTACCGGTCGTCCCTTTTCGCCTTTTCAACACGGTTGGTCCGCGGCAAACCGGTCGCTATGGCATGGTCATCCCGCGGTTCGTCCGACAGGCCCTGAAAGGGGTGCCGATCACGATCTACGGGGACGGAAACCAGCGTCGCTGTTTTTGTGATGTGCGCGATGTGGTACCGGCCATAATCGGACTGGCTGAGCATACAGATGCACCCGGCCGCTTGTTCAACATCGGCGGAACAGAAGAAATAACCATCCGCCGACTGGCTGAGCGTGTGAAGCAGCTCTGCCGAAGCAACTCCGAGCTTGTCTACATTCCCTATGACCAGGTCTACAACCACGGGTTCGAAGACATGGAGCGGCGCCTTCCCGATATTCGAAGAGTGCAAGAGCTGTTGGGCTGGAAGCCGACACGTAGGCTTGACGAAACCCTTGAAGCCGTAATTGCTGAAAAGAGCGGGACCCTGTCTCCGGGCGCTCCTGTGGAGGAGCACTGATGCGTTTAAATGCGGATTCTGATTGTCACTGGCATATTCCCACCTGATATCGGTGGGCCTGCGACCTATGTTCCGGCTATCGGGCGTTATCTTGCCGGTGCGGGACA
>DATGOF010000015.1:0-5580 GCA_035306285.1 Acidobacteriota bacterium
GACGACGTCATAGCGGGGTTGAACCGGAGTGTCTTCGAGTCCGGGCAAGGAATCTGTACCGGATGATTGGACGACACCGTCAGTGGCAGCAATCACATCGACCATCCCTTCGGCGCCTCCTATATCGAGTCCGCTGTGATAGTAGATTTTGCGTTTTCCTGGAATATCACCACCATCGACATATACCGGTTCATTGGCCATCTGGGTCATGCTCGCAAACCATTGCTGGCGTACCGGGTAGACGAACTCATGGGGACGAATCCAGGGGAAATTGGCGGGCCATACTCTAAGGCGGACATCCTTGCGAAGCCCCCAGGCGTCGTTACCGGCATTGCTCAGGTAACCCCTGGTAATTGGGCAATCCATCTGGAATTCACCGATGGCGACCGGCAGGTTGTAGGTCCCCGAAATCAATTCTTTCTGTTCCCCATTTACTTCAACCACAACCCGGGCTTGTCGGACTGAAAAATTCAGCGTATCCCGGAATTCCTCAACCTTAAGAACCTTTACGATTGCCTGCTTCCCCCCTACGTCAAGACGGACAGTCTCGCCGACATCTACGTCCGCAATCTGGAAGAGAGGAGCGATCTGCTCTTCTTCCATAGCTAATGGTGAAACCGCAGTGATTGGCAGGAGAAAACTGATCAGTAAGATGGTTCGTTTCGAGAGCATCCTCTCTGTATAGCGAACCGTTTTCAGTTTGTACAGGAGAGATACAATTGAACGTGTCTTGACTGTCGGTCTGGTTGAACAGGTACGACGTAAGTGACAATAATCTGAAATTCCGAACTGGTCACCTGCGTGATCAGAACCTTTGAGAAGAAAGAATCGAAGTCATCGGTGGAAGGAAGTTTATGCAATCTGTCGCCATCCTGGGAGGGGGGCGAATGGGGATCACGATCGCGCGCGATCTGTCACATGATTTGTCAGTGACAATCATCGATTCAGATGCCGAAGCCCTAGTTCGTGCCCGCAACCTTGTTCCCCAGGTCCGCTTGGAGCAGAGAGATCTAACGAATAATTTCGGGCACGCAGCGGATCTCCTGAAAGAACAGGATCTCTTGATCGTTGCATTGCCAGGCTTGATTGCCTATCGAATACTCGAAAAGCTGATTGAGCTCGAGCGCCCAATTGTTGATATCTCCTTTTTCCCGGAGAACCCGTTTGCTCTTTCCAACAATGCCAGTGAAAGGCGGATCGCCGTAGCGATTGATTGTGGCCTGGCGCCTGGTCTCTGCAATCTTCTTCTGGGTCGCCACCTTCCTGAAATGGAAGTATCGGAGTATCGATGCTTGGTTGGCGGCCTTCCGGTCAGACGCACCCTCCCATTTCAATATAAAGCACCCTTTTCTCCCCGTGACGTGATTGAAGAGTACACGCGACCCGTCCGGTTGCGACGAAACGGAAAGGAGATGACACTGCCACCCTTGTCTGAACCAGAGCACGTCGAGTTTCCGGAGATCGGCACCCTTGAGGCCTTCAACACCGACGGTTTAAGGACGCTGCTCACCAGCACAGGCGTTCTCACAATGATTGAAAAGACGCTGCGCTATCCCGGGCATCGAGATCAGATTGAGTTTCTCCGAGCGGCTGGATTCCTGGAAAGTAGGGAAGTTGATGTCCAAAAATGTAAGGTGCGTCCTCTCGAAGTCACCTCAAAAGTGCTTGAGGAGGCCTGGCGTTTTCAGCCCGGTGAACCGGATATCACTTTGATGCGCGTAGAGATCTCAGGCCGAGTATCGGGACAGGACAAGAAATTCCAATACGAACTGGTGGATCGCTTCGATCCCGCCTCCGGCACCTCCTCAATGTCGAGAACGACGGGATTTACCTGCGCTGCGATTGCTCGATTGATGCTCGATGAGGTATTGGTCGAGCCGGGACTGTGGCCACCCGAACGAATTGGGCAGAATCCGCAGATGGCCAGCTTTGTTCTTGATTACCTTGCGGAACGAGGAGTCATCGTTCAAGAACGTCCAGAGTGATGTCACACCACAATCACTTGAAAACTTTCGCCACATGGTACGACAGAGAGACGGAAATCAATCTTTTTCATCACTGTCGAAAAGACCTCTCTGGTGGTCACCTGAACCGACGGCTGATGGAAGATCACTTGGATCGAGATTTTGGCGGTTGCAATATACGGTCTCCGAGATCTCTCGTACGCTAGAGACGGCGTGCGGCGTTACCGTGACGCCATTGGCACTCCTTCCTTTAACCAGCAGTTCCTCGAACCGAACGTACAGGTCAGTCTTGATTCGGGGCTTCTTGCGCAGCCGGATGTGAACGAAGCTCTTGGGACCTGAAGAGAGAAAGTGCACCTTCGTCTGTTTGCTGCGTCCCAGAGGATAATGGCGGTCCAGAGTATACCCGCCAACGGTGAAGCGTTTGGCATAAGTTCGACCCGATTTCAGATCAGTGTAGACCATATTGAAAACCTGCTGCCGATCGGCTGGACGGTATACCTGCGCATATATAATCCGCTCACCCACGTACTTCCGATCGGCCACTCTTGTGCAGACGAGCGAGCCATTTTCCAGAACGACCATGACATGGTCTAGGGGAGAGCAAGAGCCGATCTCGACACCGTCTTTCAGATCGGTTCCAATAAAACCGGCGCGAGGCTCCATATACAGCTTTTCGGTACGCTCGACGACGGCTGCAGCTTTGACGGCGTCAAAAGTCGCCAGTTCCGTACGTCGTTCCCTCCCTGATCCGTATTTTTCCAGGAGGTGATCAATGTAGCTGATAGTGAAGTCGGTGATGTGCTCCAGATTGTACTGGATTTCAGCAATCTCAGCATCGATCTTCTCGAGTTCCTCTTGAGCCTTTGCTGAATCCCAGGCGCTGATTCGGCGTATTTTCACTTCTGTTAGATAGACCAAGTCTTCCCGTGTAACCGGTTGCCGCAATGAACCCGTGTACGGCTTCAGACCCCGGTCGATCTCACTTAAGACATCTTCCCAGGTCTCAGCTTTTTCGATTCGCCGGTAGATTCGATTCTCGATGAAAATCTGAACCAGACTTCTCAAGTGCCAGTCACGTTGCAAACGGGCAAGCCGTATCTTCAGATCCTCTTCCAGAAGAGACCGTGTTCTTTTGGCACTTTCGATCAGAAGCTCGCGGACACTTAGAGCTTCCGGATGACCGTTGCGAATCACCATGCAGTTGGAAGAAAGAGAAACTTCGCAATCGGTGAATGCATAGAGAGCATCCTGGGCTTTATCCATATCGACACCGCGCTGAAAGGTAACCACAATCTCAATTTGCGCGGCGGAGTTATCCTGAATATTGGCGACCTTGATCTGCCCTTTGTCGCTGGCTTTGATGATAGAGTCGATTAGCGACTCGGTAGAGGTACCATAGGGAATCTCTCGAATGATAATCGACTTTCCATCCCCTTGTTCTAAGCGGGCACGCACCTTTACTCGAGATCCGGTTGCTCCATCCTGATAGTCAGAGGCATCGAGTAGGCCCCCGGTTGGAAAATCTGGATAAAGTTGAAACTCCTCCCCGCGGAGGTAAGCCTTCTGGGCCTGCAGAAGCTCAACAAAGTTGTGGGGAAGTATTCGAGTGGTCAGCCCTACGGCGATGCCTTCGGTACCGAGAGCCAGTAAGAGAGGGAAACGAACGGGCAGTGTTACGGGCTCTTTGTTTCGACCGTCGTAGGAAAGCTTATAGGTCGTGAGGTGCGGGGCAAACACTACCTCCCGAGCGAATTCCGTGAGGCGGGCTTCAATATAGCGGGCGGCAGCGGGAGGATCGTTGGTTACGGGATCTCCCCAGTTGCCCTGGGTATCGATTAGTAATCCCTTTTGCCCTAAACCCACCATGGCAGAGAAGATGGACGCGTCTCCATGTGGATGGTATTTCATGCAGTGCCCGACAATATTGGCTACTTTGTTGTATCGCCCGTCTTCGTTTTCCCACAGCGAGTGGAGAATTCTCCGCTGAACCGGCTTCAACCCATCTTCAATTTCAGGGATAGCACGATCAGTAATGACATAGGAGGCATACTGGAGGAAGTAATCCTTATAAGTCTCCTCTACCGGGAGTACCTTTCCCGGAGACGAAGGAAAAACAGGCTCCTTCTCACCTTCTCGGGATCGACTCATGCCGCTTCGCCTTCTCCCACGATATCTACCGGTTCGGTAATCAGATTGGCCGTAATGAATTCGCGCCTTTCAGGAGAATTCTTGCCCATGTAATAGGCCAGTACTTCCTTGACCTTCATTCCCTTCGGGATCTCGACTTGTTCAAGGCGGATGTCTTCACCAATGAAACGTCCGAATTCGTCGGGAGAGATTTCACCGAGGCCCTTGAATCTGGTAATCTCGGCATGTCTGCCCAGTTCTTTTACGGCATTCTCCCGCTCCTGCTCCGAGTAGCAATAGAAGGTCCGTTTCTTGTCTCTGACCCTGAAGAGGGGTGTCTGGAGGATGTAGAGATGGCCTTTACGCACCAGCTCCGGGAAAAACTGAAGAAAGAAGGTCAACAAGAGGAGGCGGATATGCATGCCATCCACATCGGCGTCAGTGGCGATGATCACTTGATTGTAGCGGAGCTGGTCGAGATCATCTTCGATTCCAAGAGCGTGTTGTAGAAGGTTCAGCTCTTCATTCTCGTACACCACTTTCTTTGAAAGGCCAAAGCAATTGAGAGGCTTGCCCTTAAGTGCAAAGACAGCCTGAGTACGGACATCTCTCGCTTTGGTCAGGCTACCGGATGCACTGTCCCCCTCCGTTATGAAAAGCTGTGTTCGCTCTCTCCAGCGGTCTTTGGGATTTGAAAAATGATGCTTGGAATCGCGCAATTTGCGGTTGTGCACGTTGGCCGTGCGCTGGCGATCTCTGGCTAGCTTCTTAATCCCCGCCAGCTCTTTTCTTTCCTTCTCGTTCTGTTTGATCTTGGCCAGGACTGCCTTCGCGACTGCCTCGTGTTTGTGCAAGAATTTGACCAGGGTATCCCGGACAAACTCGACCACCCACGATCGGACGGTAGGACCCTCCGGTGTAACCAAGGTACTACCGAGTTTCGTTTTTGTCTGGGACTCGAAGACCGGCTCATGGATGCGGACCAGGACCGCCGCTACGATCCCTCCCCGCGCATCCGAGGCGTCCAGGTCCGTGTTGAAGAACTCCTTGAATGCGCGCAGAATACCCTCTCGAAAAGCCGACTGGTGCGTCCCACCATCCGGCGTGTACTGACCGTTTACAAACGAGAGGTACGATTCCCCATAGGCATCGGTATGAGTCAGCGCAAACTCGATATCATCACTCTCAACGTGAATGAGAGGATATAGACCCGTATCCTGAACTTCTTTATCAAGCAGGTCGCTGAGTCCGTTCTCACTGAAGATAACCTGGTCGTTGAAGTGTAGCTTTAGTCCTCGATTGAGGAACGCATAATTCCAGAGACGTTCTTCGATTAATTCCGGCTGGAACGCGTAATCTTTGAAGATTTCTGGATCGGGCGAAAACTCTACCAGAGTTCCATTTTTTTCTCTGGAGCTTTCCACTTTGCTCTCGCGAAGAAGTTCACCCCTGCTAAACTCTGCTCGTTTGTATTTTCCGTCGCGGT
>DATGOF010000016.1:0-3113 GCA_035306285.1 Acidobacteriota bacterium
CGCATCAAATCACGGCTGTATACGGCGAGATGCTTCCGCGTCAACCTCTGAGGCTCCTTCTGGCGGATGATCCCGGTTCGGGAAAGACCATCATGGCCGGTCTCTATATCAAGGAGCTGATGGTTCGCGGCGATGTTGAACGTTGTCTGATTATTGCTCCGGGGAACCTCGTCGACCAGTGGCAGGACGAACTGTGGCAGCGCTTTCAGCTGGACTTTAAGATCATCTCGAACCAGACGATAGAGGATTCGCGGAGCGGTAATCCCTTTAATGAGTATGACCTTGTCTTGAGTAGGCTTGACCACCTCAGTCGTAATGAACATATTCTGGCCAAGTTAGAGCAGACTGATTGGGATCTGGTAGTTGTCGACGAAGCCCACAAGATGTCGGCTCACTATTTTGGCTACGAGCTTAAAGAAACGAAGCGATACAAACTCGGCAAGCTAGTTGGCGCACCGGAGAGGACTCGTAACTTCTTGCTCATGACGGCGACTCCTCACAATGGTAAGGAGGAGGATTTCCAGCTGTTCTTGAGTTTGCTCGATCCCGATCGCTTCGAAGGCCGCTACGAAAGCAGTCGTCATTCCCGAGATTCATCCGATTTAATGCGAAGGATGGTTAAAGAGGATCTGGTTCGTTTTGATGGCACACCGCTCTTTCCGGAACGACGAGCTTACACTGTTACTTATAGACTATCGGAGCAGGAGGCACACCTCTACGCCGAAGTAACCGAGTACGTGCGTGTGGAGATGAACCGTGCCGAACGACTCACCGCCGAAGGGGAAGGGAGGCGCGGAAATACCGTAGGCTTCGCTCTGACCATTTTGCAGAGGCGCCTGGCTTCGTCTCCGGAGGCAATCTATCAGTCGTTGCGCCGCCGCCGTGAGCGCTTAGAAAGTAGAGTGACCGAGGAGAAGCTCCTGAAACGAGGCTTTGAATATGGCAAGATCCTTGAGCTTTCTGAAGAGGAGATCGAAGATCTCGAAGACGCTCCAGAGGGGGAGGTAGAAAACCTCGAGGAGGAGATTATCGAACAGGCCTCGGCCGCTCGAACAATCGAAGAGCTGGAGGCAGAGATCGCGATCCTTGAGAGGCTTGAGAACCTCGCCAACGATGTGCGCCACTCCGGTAAGGATCGTAAATGGGAGGAGCTGTCCAATCTCCTGCAAGATACGCCGGAAATGTTCGATGAAAGTCGTCATCGGCGAAAGATGATCATCTTCACCGAGCATAGGGACACACTCCAATACCTCTGTCGCAGGATCCGAACCCTCCTTGGCCGTGCTGAAGCGGTCGTACACATAGACGGATCAATGCGGCGAGAGGAGCGCCGCTATGTTCAGGAACTTTTTAGCCAGGATCCGGGGGTAGAGATCCTGGTCGCTACTGACGCTGCCGGTGAAGGCATAAACCTGCAACGCGCCCATTTGATGGCTAACTATGATCTGCCGTGGAATCCCAATCGGCTGGAACAGCGATTTGGTCGCATTCACCGCATAGGCCAAACGGAAGTATGTCACATGTGGAGCCTCGTAGCCGAGGAGACCCGGGAGGGAGATGTATTCAAACGCCTCTTGAAAAAACTGGAGGTAGAAAGTCAGTCGTTGGATGGACGTGTCTTTGATGTGCTCGGGCAGGTCTTCGAAGGAACTCAACTGCGAAAGCTCCTGATTGAAGCGATTCGCTACGGGGATCGGCCGGAAGTAAGAGAGCGGTTGAATCAGGTCGTCGACTCGGCTCTTGATCCTGAGCGCTTAAAGAAGCTGCTGGAAGAGGAAGCTCTGACTCGCGACTTAATGGACGCTGCTCGGGTCTCCGAAGTGCGCGAGGAGATGGAGCGCGCCGCGGCTCGTCGTCTTCAACCTCATTTCATCAGAGCTTTCTTCCTCGAAGCGTTTCGCAGATTGGGTGGTTCCATTCGCGAAAGAGAATCAAAACGCTTTGAAATAACCTACGTTCCGGCTTCTATCCGCAATCGAGCCCGCCAGCTTGGCAGGGGAGAGGTTCTAACCCGCTATGAGCGAATTTGTTTTGACAAAGACCAGATGCGTTTGACCGGCAGACCGGGGGCGACACTTGTTTGTCCTGGTCATCCTCTTCTGGACTCAATCGTCGACCTAATTCTCGAACGCTTCGGAGAGTTCCTGAAAAAGGGCACGGTCCTGGTTGACGAAGAAAGTGATCTGGAGTCGGTCCGTGCTCTCTTCTACCTGGAGCATGCCATCCAGGACGCACGGACGACCGCGAGTGGCGGGCGTCGGATTATTTCTCAACAGATGCAGTTTGTTGAGATCGATTCTGAAGGGAACATGCGAATTGCTGGACATGCCCCATATCTCAACTACAGACCGATCTTAAAAGACGAACTGGTCCTTGTGAGACCTCACCTGGAAGCAGAGTGGTTGAGTCGTGATTTGGATGTTGAGGTAAGGCGCTTTGCTGCGGAGGAAGTCGTTCCTCGCCATCTATCGGAAGTCCGGAATCGAAAAGAAGCGATCATTAAGAAAACGCAGCAGGCGGTTCGTGATCGCCTTTTGGAAGAGATTCGCTTTTGGGATACAAGGGCAATTCAGCTTCGGAGGGAAGAAGAAGCCGGCAAGAAGAATGCTGGCGTCAACGCCGCAAGGGCACGCCAGCGTGCTGACGAACTGGAGACAAGACTCAGGAGGCGCATGGATGAGCTGGAAAAGGAGCGACAGATTTCCGCCCTCCCTCCAAATATTCTCGGAGGATGCTTGATTGTACCCGGTGCACAACTAATGAAGCTGAAAGGGGAAACGACGTCGCACTTGCAAGAATTTAACAGAGAAAAGAAGGCAATGGAACGGCTCGCTATGCAAATGGTGATGGAAGTGGAAGCTAAGATGGGATTTCAGCCAAGAGACGTCAGTTCTGAAGATCTTGGATATGATATCGAATCGAAAGATCCCGTCTCAGGCAGGCTTCGGTTTATTGAGGTCAAGGGCCGCGTCGAGGGTGCACGAACGGTTACCGTAACGAAGAACGAGATCCTGACCGCATTAAACAAACCGGATGATTTTATCCTGGCGATTGGGCGACCAGGCAGCGATGGCGAGAGGCATCTCCATTACATTCTGCGTCCCTTTCAGCGG
>DATGOF010000017.1:0-3003 GCA_035306285.1 Acidobacteriota bacterium
CGAGATTCGGTGGTGGGTATTTATCAGGCTTTCTGGGCGGCCAACAGACCGGTGGACTTTCTCCACCTTCGTGAGATCGAATCTGGTATGGCGGGATCCTACAAGATTTTGTTCCTACCCTATTCCCTCATGATGACGGAAGCAGCGGCCGAGCAGTTAAAGACGTACGTCGAAAGAGGAGGCACACTGGTCGCGGAGGCCAGAACGGGATGGAACGATACTCGTGGTTTCGCCCAGCCGGTGATTCCGGGCTTCGGCCTTGACGAGCTCTTTGGGGTCCGGGAAGGTCCCCTCAAAATGGCGGACGAAGTATCAATTGTCCTCGATAATAACGAGAACGGGCCTACCGAGATCGTCGGACGAGGGATCAAGGAGGTCCTTGTGCCGCAGTCAAGCGACGTAAAGGCGCTGGGGCGCTTCGCTGACGGGCAAGTCGCAGCTACAATTGCGCAAAGAGGAGAGGGAAAGGCGATTATGGTGGGTAGTTTCCTCGGAATGTTTCATGCGCTCAATCCTGATCGGCCTGAGAATGCCCACTTCGTCTTAAGCCTGGCAGCAGAAGCCGGAGTACAACCTCCGTCCCTGGTGCAGGACCTTCCAGAAGGCACCCCTATCGAAACTCGCATATTGGAAGCAGACGGCTTTTCCATCCTGTTCCTGTTCAATCACGGCCAGAGTAGCCTGCAGGTTCGTATTCTGGCTGGACAGGGGAGTGACTTGCTCAATGGCGAGACGGTGGATCTCGGTCGCGTGGAAGTGGCTCCCAGGGGCGTTCGGATTCTGAAATTAACGAATTGAACACGATCTCCGGTCCCGGGCGAAATCAGGGACTGTTGTTCATAGGAAAGAGGAAGTATGTCCAAAGAGACCGATATTCCCTCGATTTGGGATTGCTGTGGCAGGAGCGGATTGAAGCGGCTGTCAACATCACGAAAGGAGGAGGCACAATGAGGCCAGGTTCAGGTCGTGTGGCGGCAATGTTGTTTTGTTGCCTTGCTTGCAATTCGCTATGCGGCATCGCCCAGGAGAGCTGGCAAGCCAGAGTTCCACGTTTGATGACTCGTTGGACGGCCGAGGTAACCCCTGAAACTGTGCATTCTGAATATCCTCGGCCGCAGATGGTGCGGGACAGGTGGCTCAATTTGAATGGGTTGTGGGAATACACTGTTCGACCGCGTCAAGTCGAATTGGAGAAGTGGGCTCGCGCTGACGGCCAGATTCTGGTGCCGTTTTCGATCACTTCAGCACTCTCAGGAGTCATGTCGCAGGTCGACGAACGAAATCGGCTCTGGTACCGCAGGAGTTTTTCTATCCCGGATGATTGGAGAAACGGGCGCGTCCTTCTGCATTTTGGAGCCGTAGACTGGGAAGCCTCAGTTCGCGTTAATGGAGAGCTCGCCTGTTTACATCGGGGAGGCTATACACCCTTCAGTTGCGACATCAGCCCTTACTTGGTGGATGGGAATTCCCAGGAACTAGTGGTTTCCGTCTGGGATCCAACCGACAGCGGATACCAACCGAGAGGGAAACAAGTACGGAACCCTCGAGGGATCTGGTATACGCCAACCACCGGGATCTGGCAGACGGTCTGGATTGAACCTGTCCCCAAGACTTATATTCGTTCGATTAGGCTAACTCCCGATTTGGCCCAGGATTCTTTATTTCTGGAGGTTGTATCCACGCCAGAAGGGCAGTCCACGACTGTGCAGGCAAGGGTGAAGATTGAAGGAGAGGTGGTTGTCGAGACAACCGGAAGTATCGGAGATCGGATCCAGTTGCTGATTCCCGATCCGAACCTGTGGTCACCCTCTTCTCCCTTCCTTTATGATCTGGAAGTTTCGCTGCTTGGTAACGGTGAAACTATCGACACGGTGGAAAGTTATTTCGGTATGAGGGAGATTGGTGTCGAGAAGGACACGGAGGGTATTCCGCGCCTCTTTCTGAACGGTGAGCCGATTTTTCAGTACGGTCTCCTTGACCAGGGTTTCTGGCCCGATGGTATCTACACGGCTCCTACGGATGAAGCTCTCCGCTATGACATCGAAGTGACCAAAAAGCTCGGATTCAACATGATCAGGAAACATGTCAAGATCGAGCCTGGTCGATGGTACTACTGGGCGGATCGGCTCGGTGTCATGGTCTGGCAAGATATGCCGAGTGGAGACGAATATATCGGCAGGAACGATCCAGACTTGCAGAGGAGCGCTCAGTCAGCACATCAGTTCGAGAGTGAGCTCAAAGAGATAATCGACGCTTTGTACAATCACCCCTCGATCGTGATGTGGGTTCCCTTCAATGAAGGATGGGGACAGTTTGATACCGGGCGTATTGCGCAATGGATCAAGAACTACGATCCCTCTCGGCTGGTGAACCCTGCCAGCGGCTGGGTGGACCGGGAGGTAGGGGATATTCATGATGTCCATTCCTATCCGGGACCGGATGCACCACCGATTGGTCCTTTCCGGGCAGGGGTTCTTGGGGAGTTCGGCGGACTCGGGTTGCCCGTGAAAGGTCATACGTGGCAATCGGAAGATAACTGGGGCTATCGAAGTTTCGAAAGTGTATCAGAGCTGACCGATGCTTATCTCCAGTTGCTCGAAAAATTGAAACTGTTAATTGAACGGCAGGGATTGGCAGCTGCAGTCTACACCCAGACGACCGACGTGGAGGTTGAAGTGAACGGGATGATGACCTACGATCGCGAAATCATCAAAATGGACGAGTCGAGGATAAAGGAGGCCAACCAGTTCCTTTATTCGGTGGCTGGTTCGAGGTGAGTTTGGGGCCTGAGGAGTGAAATCATGCTTCACTGCCACGTGTGAGGCGGTACCAGACGAGCTCTCCTGTGGCCCCATCCACTTACGTCCAACCTACCGGTTGGCCGATTGCTGGGTCGTTTCTTTCAGCTCTTCGAGCATCGAAAGCAGAGTGTCGATAATTTTTGGCGCAGCACCGATTTCCAGTCTACTGGTTCCCAGCCAGGTCTCATACCCTCCGAGCTTA
>DATGOF010000018.1:0-6063 GCA_035306285.1 Acidobacteriota bacterium
TGGCAGGCCCGGCTCCAGCGATCAAGACATGGTCTTTTTTGGGGTCCTTTAACCGAGCCGTATTGACCGGTACCGGACGAGCCCATCCAAAGAGAACGAAGCCGCTCAGTACGCCTAACAAGGGAAACAGGATCGTTCCAATAGGGTCGATATGAGCAACTGGGTTGAGGGTCACCCTGCCTAAACTCTTTGCAGTCGGATCTCCCAACCGCCACGCCGTCCAGGCATGGGCACACTCGTGTATGCTCAGGGAAAACAACAGCACGACTACATTGATCAGCACCCAGCCGATGTCGATATCAGTTAGATTCACGGCTGGATCATAACACAAGACAGAGCTGAGCCCTGCAGGCTCCTGAAGCGCCCCTGCCCAGAATCATCCACCCCGGTTGAGCGGCGTCTAGGTATATAATGTCGCATATAATGAGCGGGTTACTGTTCAATGCCGCCTTCGGCTTTTACGTCATTGGTCTCTTTCACAGTGGCGTGGCCTTTCTGTCTAAGCGGGATTTGTTTTTGCGAGTCGCGACGGCCTCGGTTGGGGTCGGCTTTCTTTTTCATACCGCGTTTCTTGTGTATCGCGCCATCGAGATGTCCTATCTCCCCCTCGGGGGTTTACGCGAGTCTCTGGCGTTGTTTGCCTGGACCGTTTCACTCTGCTTTCTTATTGCGCACTGGCGATATGAAGTAAAGGCGCTTGGTTTGTTCTTGCTTCCTCTGGTCACGGTTCTGATGCTGGGAACCGTATTTATCCAGACTTCCCCCATTCCCGATGCCCTCAGGAACGTGTGGATTTATATTCACACCACATTCATGTTCCTCGCATACGGAATGCTTGTCGTCACCTTTTTTGCCGGTGTTCTGTACCTGCTCCAGGAGCGCGAGTTGAAAAGTAAGAAACCGAAAACTTTCTATCATCGGCTTCCCTCTCTGGGAGTCCTGGATGATGTGTTCTTAAGATTCTTGATCTGGGGATTTACCTTCATGACGTTAGGCCTGCTGGTGGGTGTTATCAGGGCCGAGCAGGATTGGGTTCAAGGCTGGTATCAGGATCCTAAAGTGATTGCGGCGGCTGCTACCTGGACCATTTATCTGCTGCTCATCTACCTTCGGGCTACAGCCGGCTGGCGAGGTCGTCGAGCGGCTTGGCTCAGCCTGGTGGGATTCGCTTCAGTTCTGTTTACTTATTTAGGTGCCAGTTGGCTTGGTGGACAGCATAGTTTCTGAATTATGGATTTAGTTCTTGTCGGTCTCAGTCACCGAACGGCCCCGATTGAGGTACGGGAGAAAGTTACCTTCCCGGAAGGGAGGCTTCGCCCTGCGCTCCTGAACCTGGTGCAAGCCTGCGAGTCGAATGAGGCGATGATTGTGTCTACCTGCAATCGGGTAGAGTTAATCACGGATGGAGCTCGAAACGGTTCGGTCGAGAGAGTAAAAGAGTTTCTCTACTCGTATCATGCACTACAGCCTCCCTTTTTAGAAAAGCACATCTATGTCTACCGGGAAGAGGAGCTTGTCCGACATGTCTTCCGGGTCGCCTCCAGCCTGGATTCGATGGTCCTTGGTGAGGCGCAGATTCTGGGCCAGCTCAAACGGGCGTTTTTGCTGGCTGACACTGAAGGAATCACGGGCCGCAGCCTGAAGCGGCTCATACCCCATGCTTTCTTTGTCGCCAAGAGAGTGCGCACGGAAACGCAGATCGCCAGCTCGGCGGTGTCGGTCAGTTCTGTGGCCGTAGAGTTGGCCCGAAAGATCTTCGCCGATCTGCGAGGGAAAACGGCCCTGCTGCTGGGTGCCGGTAAGATGTCGGAACTGGCCGCCAAGAGCTTCATGAAGTCCGGGGTTGAACGGGTTCTTGTCGCTAATCGGAGCCCCGACAGGAGCCAGAAGCTTGCTGCTCGCTTTGGAGGCACAGCGGTTCCCTATTGTGAGGTGGATCGTTATCTGCTTCACGCAGACATTGTTCTGGTCTCGACTAATGCCGATTCCTTCCTGATAAGACGCTCCCAGATGGAAGAGGTGATCTGGAAGCGAAAGTACAGCCCGATTTTCCTTATTGACATTTCCGTTCCACGCAATGTCGATCCGACCGTAAATGAAATCGAAAACATCTTCCTTTACGATATCGACGACCTCCAGTCAGTCAGCTCTTCCAACATGGAAGAACGGACCCAAGAAGCAGCATTGGCCGAACAGATCATTGATGAAGAAGTGGCTAACTATCTCCACTACCGTTCAACTCAGAATCTGGGACCGGTAATGCAGCGTTTGCAAAAGCGTCTGGAGGAAATCTGCCTGGAGGAGCTTCATAAAAGCCAAAACCTTTTTCGCCCAGAAGACCGGCTGCGGATGGAGGAAATTCTTCGGCGCACCGCGAAGAAGCTGGCACATCCGGTCATGGTCGAATTGAAACGCCCGGGAATCACTCCTTCCCAGCGTCTCCAGAACCTCGAAATGATCAAGAAGATTTTTGATCTGGATGAAGACGGATGAAACGGATCGTCATCGGCTCTCGTGGCAGCCGGCTTGCAATCACGCAGACTCAGAGTATAGTTCAGTTGCTCACCAAGTTTCATCCCGATCTCCAGATTGAAATTGAAATTATCAAGACAAGCGGTGACCAGATTACAGATACTCCCCTGTCCCGTTTCCCCGGTGACAGTAAAGGATTGTTTGTTAAAGAGATCGAAGAAGCTCTGATTGACGGGCGGATTGATCTGGCCGTTCACAGCTTAAAGGATCTCCCTTCAACCCTCCCGGAAGGCCTTACTCTTGCGGCCTTTCCCCGCCGAGAAGATCCACGCGATGCGTTCATTGGACGCAACCGGATTACCAGTCTGGACGAGCTGCCGGCGAATGCCAGAATAGGGACGGGGTCGTTGAGGCGAAAGGTTCAGTTGTTGAATCTTCGGCCTGACCTGATTGTAGAGGATATCCGGGGCAATGTTGATACACGACTTCGGAAGCTTTCACAGCAGGGGCTTGACGGGATTATCCTCGCGCGAGCAGGCCTTATTCGAATGGGTTTGGAAGACACTCCAGCCTTCGTCTTCTCGACTGAAGAAATGATTCCAGCCGTGGGGCAGGGAGTGCTGGCACTGGAAATTCGGGAGGACGATTCCGCGATGGCTCAGTTAGTGGCACCTTTAAACGATTCCGAAACCGGCCTTTGCGCGGCGAGCGAACGACTCTTTCTCCACCATATGGGTGGAGGCTGTCGGGTGCCGATGGGGGCCTTCGCTTCCTTGCAGGAGCAAACACTACGATTCGATTCTTTTGTAGCGGACCCTTCGACCAGGCGCTTTGCGAAATTCAGTGGGGTGAAAGCCGCCTCCCAGTCCGATGAACTAGTTGAGGAGGCTGTCAGGTCGCTAGAGAGCCAGGGAGCCAAGGAGATCTTACAGGCTCTTCACTCCGGTACACAGTGAGAGATGAAACAACCACTTGCAGGCCGAAGAATTCTGGTCACCCGCGCTCGTCCTCAAGCCTCAGAGTTCTCGGCGCGTTTGAGGGAGTTGGGTGCGGAGGTCGTAGAAATTCCAACGATCCAGATCGTTCCATTGGTTAGCACGGAACTGTCGGCGGTGGTAGAGAAGCTGAACCACTACGATTGGATCATCTTTACCAGCGCCAACGGGGTGCAATGTTTTTTCCAGCACGTACCTGAATCCGCCCTGCAGGGAGGCCGGATGCCTTGTCTGGCTGCAGTAGGCCCTTCGACCGCCTCCGCGCTCGAAGATGAAGGCCTGCAGGCGGATCTCATGCCGGCCCGGTACCAGGCAGAAGGTCTGCTGGAAGCGTTGCTGGAGAGGTACCATGGCAACATTGCAGGCATCCCAATCCTGATGGTGACTCCGCGTGATTACCGGCCAATACTCCGGGAAGGCCTCGAGGACGCCGGCGCGCGTGTAGATACTATCGCCGTTTACGAGACAGTGCTTCCAGACGGCAACCGACAGCTGCTGCAACGGGCCTTGACTGAACCCTTTGATTTGGTCACGTTTACCAGCTCATCCACCGTCAAGAACTTCGTCGAGATGATCGAAGACCCGGAGATCTTGAGAACTCTTCCCTGTGCCGTCATCGGCCCGATCACAGCCAGTACGGCCCAGGAAAACAACCTCCAAATCCGGATTCAACCAGAGGAGGCAACGATTCCTGCTTTCGTCGAAGCAATTGCCAAATACTTTACAGTAACCCTTGATCCTGGTACCGATGCATTGGAGTAATCGTGCTCACACGCGCCAGAGCCCTGACGCTTTTGCTTTTCCTGGCTCTCTCATTTCAGGTCGCTTGCCGGGAAGAAGCCGTGTCTGAACCCATACCGATCATACTCGATACTGACATCGGCTCTGATATCGACGATACGTGGGCACTCGCGCTTCTACTTGCCCGGCCGGAGTTCGAACTAAAGCTGGTGGTTACCGACTATGGAGATACCCGGGAGAGAGCCCGGCTTGCGGCACGATTCTTGGAAGCTTCAGGATACGCTCACGTCCCGATCGGAATCGGTATGCCCACCGAAGGAACGCCGGTCTTTCAAAAGGAATGGGTCGGCGACTATCGTCTGGAGGATTATCCCGGTGATGTCTTTGAAGATGGCGTCCAGGCCATGATTGATACCATTCTCGGCAATCCCGAGCCGGTCAGGCTGCTGGTGATTGGACCGGCACCGAACATCCATGAGGCGCTCCGCCGCGAACCCGCCATCGCTCGCAAGGCCTTCGTTTATTCGATGGGCGGAAGCATCAAACGCGGTTATGACTCTTCTTCCGAGCCGTCGGCCGAGTACAACGTACAAAGGGCCCCGGAAGCAGCATCGGCAATGTATTCAGCGGGATGGCCGGTCTGGTTGGCACCCCTTGATACTGCCGGTACGATCCAGCTTCAGGGTGAACGTTACCAGCGACTTCTGGCGGCTACCAGTCCCGGTTTACAGGCTTTGATAGCCAATTACGGCGCGTGGAGCGATTCTGCTGATTGGGTTGATTTTGACTCGGAAACGGAGAGCTCCATCCTGTTCGACACCCTGGCGGTTGCATTGATTCTTCATCCCGAATTTTGTGCCGTAGAGGAACTGAAGCTGGTAGTCTCTCACGATGGCTTTACGCGGGTCGCTCCTCACGGCAGCCCGGTCCGAGTTGCTACGGAGTGGCAGAACTACGATCAGTTCTTGGACTGGTTGGTAGACTCTCTGCTGATCTTCTGAGAGTCATCGGAGATTGACGGCTCTGGAGCCAACCGCCCGGCATCACTAGCAACCACCGTGCCCGAACGCTGCCTCCACGGCTTTTCTCCTGCGTCATCGGCGATCGCGGCGCAGAGTGAGGCCCCCGTCGACGGTGATAATCTGTCCCGTCATGTAGTTATCCGGCTCCATAAGCAATCGAACCACGCGGGCTACGTCTGCCGCTTCCCCAAAGCGGGGAATGATCCCTTCCTCGACAAAAAAGTCATACTTACCAGATGAGATCGACTGAAGAGCCATCCCAGCGCGATTTACACCTGGAGCGACCACATTGACCCGGATACCCTGCCGACCACCCCACTGTTTGGCCATGATCCGCGCCGCGTAATTCAGGGCGGCCTTGGCTCCCGCATAATTGACGCTGGATTCGAAAGGCGCGCTCGCCTGCATCGACGAAATCAACACGATCGCACCCGATTCGCCCGATTCCCGCATCGCTCGTGCCGCTTCCCGTGCCAGCAATATGGGAGCCACGTAGTTATCTCTGAGCGAAGTCAGCAAGTTATCATCCGTGGCCTGGTCGAAGGGGACACGCGCCGGGTTTCCGGTAAAACAGACAAGACCGTAGAGGCGACCGTTGCGCACCAAGGCGCTCTCAACATAGTGGCGACGAACATCAGGATCTTGAATGTCACCCTGTACCAGATCAATTTTGCAACCACTCTCCTCCAGCGCCTTCTTTCGGAACTGTTCCGCTCGATCGCGGTCGCTACGGTAGCCGGCGACCACGCCAGCTCCATCACGAGCCAGCAAGATCGAGGTGGCACAACCCAGTCCGCCGGTGCCGCCGGCAATCAGGACAGTTTTGTCGAGTA
>DATGOF010000019.1:0-4710 GCA_035306285.1 Acidobacteriota bacterium
AGGCCTACTTGGAAACCCGTTCCGCCAGAGAATTTTTTAAGTGGGGCATAATCTGCTCCCCATGAAAGCGGCCATTCTCGATAAAAATTCGGTTCGTCAGCTTTCCAGAGATGATCGAACCGGCAAGGTAAATACCTGCGACGTTGGTTTCCAGAGTCTCAGGGTTGTGCTCTGGTATCAAAGTTTCTTCGGCTACCCTGATCCCCATATTGCGGAGAAAGCCAGTATCGGGATGATAACCAGTGAGCGCGAATACAAAATCATTCTCCAGCACAATCGCGCCGTCCGGCGTCTGGACAACAATTTCAGTTTCTCGAATCTCGACTACCCGCGAGTTGAAAAAGCTGCGAATTTCATTGTTCTTGATTCGGTTGTTAATGTCGGGAAGGATCCAGTATTTGACTTCCTTTCGCATAGTATCCCCGCGATGAATCAGGGTTACATCGGCACCATTCCGATACAATTCGAGCGCCGCTATGGCCGCTGAATTCTTTCCTCCGATCACCGCAACTTTCTTGCGAAAATAGGGATGAGGATCTGTGTAGTAGTGGCTGACTTTATCCAGTTCCTCACCGGGAATATTCAGGTAGTTTGGATTATCAAAATAGCCGGTGGCGATAATGATCTTCAGGCAACGATACTCCAGCTCCTGGCCCAGGCGGTTTCGGGTTTTTACCCTGAAGTCGAGATCCTGCCCCTCGACAGAGAGCACCTTCTCGTAATCCCTAAAAGGGATCTGATAATGCTCTAAAACACGGCGATAGTATTTCAAGGCGTCGATCCGGCGCGGCTTTTCCGACCGAACAATCATCGGAATGTCGCCGATCTCCAAGAGTTCTGCCGTCGTGAAAAAGGTCATATTTTCAGGGTAGTTGTAGATGGAATTGACGAGACAACCTTTCTCGATCAAGAGAAAGTCGAGGTCCAGCTTTCGGGCTTCGATCGCGCAGGCCATCCCGGCAGGCCCTGCTCCAACGATGATCAGATCTAGTTTCTCATTCATTGACACGTACTTGATACATTATCTAGAATGGCTCTTCTTTAGGGCGATTAGCTCAGCTGGTTAGAGCGCCGTCTTCACACGGCGGAGGTCACTGGTTCGAGTCCAGTATCGCCCACCATTTTCTTGCTTTCCAACGCCACACTTTACCACGATCGTCTGGTGGCATGTCCGTCTGAGAACCTTCCTTTAAGGATCCCCAAGAATGCCCTTCTATTTGAAGTCCTTCGATCTTAGCTCTTGATCGAGGTTCCTTCTTGGGATAGATTCGGGCCGTTACCAGGATGTAAGCGCAAGACGGGCGCCCCTGCTTTGTCGCCTGTTCGACGTCCTGCTGTCATCCTGTCTGCGCTCTCGTAACTTGGATCAGGGGAGGAAGCATGAAAAAGCCACAGTACAGAACAGTGAACCGTCGTCAGATGATCCGGGAAGTTGCTGTATCGGGAGCGGTCTTGTCATCAGCCGGCCGTGTTCTCGCTCAGAGTACAAGTAATCCAATCGTCGTTGAGAATCAAAAGCCAGGTACAACTGACTGGCAACTCACGTATATCCGCAGTCGCAATTATCGTTCCCAGATGCTCGAAGGATTCTGCTCACACACCAGCATCAAAGCCGGAGAGACCCTCGACTTCTTCATCAGTGCCGACCGATCCACAGACGTTGTCATCGACATTTTCCGTACCGGCTATTATGGAGGCAAAGGGGGGCGATTTATGCAGCGACTTGGCCCTTTCTCTGTATCCCCTCAAACAACGCCGCCCATTGCTGAACACCGACTGCGACAGTGTGAGTGGGAGAGAACGGCTCGGCTGGTGATTCCCAATGATTGGTTGAGTGGGGTTTACCTGGGCAAACTTTCCTGCGAAGCCCACCGATACCAGAGTTACGTCATCTTCATCGTTCGTGACGACCGGCAGGCTGACCTGATGTTTCAGTGCAGCGACACCACTTGGCAGGCCTATAACAAGTGGCCCGACGAGTACTCGCTTTACGACTCGGATGAGCCCCAGCAGCCCCACAGTTCCCGCACCTGGGTCAGCTTCGACCGACCCTACGGCTGGTATCCTCAGGTGGTGGATCAACCGCTCTCGCAGGGCTCCGGCGAATACCTGTTGTGGGAATTTCAGTTGGCTTACTGGCTGGAGCAGCATGGATATGACGTAACCTACGTTTCGAATATCGACACTCACAAAGACCCTGAAGGTTTGAAACGGACGAAGTGCTTTCTCTCTGTCGGACATGACGAATACTGGACACTGGACATGTTCCATAATGTGAAGAATGCCGTGGCCGACGGTCTGAATGCCGCCTTTCTTTCGGGAAACGCCTTGATGTGGGCGATCGCACTTGAACCCGCGGCGGATCTGAGCTCGGTACGCATCGACCGTCGAACCGGTCTGACCATGGCGGGTAAGCGACCTCCTGCTCGACCTAATCCTTCCAGAAGCCCGCACCGGATTATCTACCGGGTCGGACGTTTTGGAAACGTCATGCCGTCGGAAGAGGAGACCGGCATTATGGGGCCCTTTGAAGGGGATTTTCCGAACGAGAATACCCTGATCGGGGCAAGGACCGTTTATCCGTTCAACGGATCAGCCGACTGGATCGTCACAAAAGCCGATCACTGGATCTTTGAGGGCACCGGCATGAAGAATGGCGACCGCATTCCTGGACTGGTGGGGTGGGAGTTTCACGGCGACCCTGCTGATCTCCCAGGACTAGAAGTGATTGCGGAGGGAATTCCAATCACCTCCGGAGACCGCACCTCGCATTACACCGCAACCGTTTATCCTGGTCCCAGGAATAACTGGGTCTTCAATGCTTCCACTATTTTTTGGTCGGTTGGCCTTTCAACTCCTCCGGGAGTTGTCATTCCTTATTCGCATCACGGACGCCCCCATGGTCCCGATGAGCGGGTTCAGCGCATTACATCTAATTTCCTTGCCAGGGTCGGGGCTGCACCTTCGGCTTAACCGATTCTGCCGGCGGAGACACGACTTTCCAGGACACTCCTTCTTGTACCGCGTCTCCGCCCTACCCTCGAGTACGACACTGCTTCATTTGGACGATGAGGCTGTTCACGACATGGGCTGCCCAAGCTTCGCTTCAACCTCACCCCGAAATGACTTACCAACACTAAATATCGACCAATCAAGTAAAAATTCCCTGTTTCAAACTCCTCACTCAATCCGGGCAACGAGGGAAGCTACTCGATCATCCTTTGTGTTGAAGTCTGTATAGGCCCTTCGGGATAAAACTCACAACAGGTATGAAAAGTGCAGGCGCTAAAGACAAGCTCAACGTGATTTCAAAAAGAGGACTAAGCAATGAAAGACACTGCGATCCCGGATAACCCGGGAAAACGTGTGGACTCGTCTTTGAGTCAAGAGCGTTCTCTTGGAAGCCTCTTTGCTGATCTGTCGGAAAAGGCGTCCCTGCTTGTCGAACAGGAAGTCGCACTGGCGAAAAAGGAAATTGAGGAGACCACATATCAAGCCATTCGCGATCTTATGGCAGCGATGATCGGAACGGTTGTGGCCCTCGCCAGCTTACTCGTGTTTATCGCCACGGCCGTCCTTCTTCTCGATTTGATCCTTCCAGCATGGTTGGCGGCTCTCCTGGTTGGAATACTGATTGCCGTGGTGGGCGGCATCCTCGCCTATATGGGTATAGCCGACCTATCCCACCTCAAAACCTTTCCAAGAAAGACGAGTCAAAGTCTGGCCAGAGACAGAGCAATGGTAAAGGAGAAGTTAACATGACCGATCGAGAAAGTTACTGGGACGGAAGAAACAAGACCTCCGAGGAGATCAGGCAGGACGTCGATCACACTCGGGAGGAGCTAAGCCGGGATATTGATGAGATTCAGACCCGGATCAGGAGGGAGCGGCTCAAGAAAGAGGCGGAAGAAAAGTTCGAAGAGGTAAAGCGGGAAGCCCAGAAAAGGATGGAGGAGGTTGGAGTGGAAATATCCCGGAAGGCCAGCGAAACAATCCATTCAGTTGGCAGTGAGATCACCACTGCCCTGGCCGACAGGGTGCGGGACGTCCCATGGCCGGTCACTCTGGGCGCAGCCGCTTTAGTCTGGCTGGCGGTTGACGCTAGTGGCAGATACAAATTACCGCGGTATCAGGTATCTGCGGCTCGATTTGACAGCTTATCGAGGGCGAGTAGGAGCCTGGTCATTGCGGGGATCTCCGCCGCAGCGGCGGGAATACTGATTCCACGCCTCATCTCTCGGCAGGAGTTCGCTGAAGAATTCTTCGATGTTTCGGCTCCACAAATGGAGACAGAGAGAGGGGCAGAGCGATTGAGGACCGTTTATGGTGCAGATGGTAAGGAACTCAATCAAATTACCGTCGACGACAGAGAGGGCGGCGGAGGAGTAATTCATCCCAGATAGTCGATGCTCGAAGGCACCACCTATGCTGCAACCGGCACAGCATAGGTGGGACGGCTGCCCGAGTCCACCTTAGTGGACGCTCCAGGCTGCAGAAGATTTTTATCGATGACGTTCCAGTCGGTCGTTGGATCCTTCCTGCTGAGTGGCCGGCTATCTGCGCAGGAAAGTGATGATCCAGAGAATAAGAGTCAGCAGAAGACTCAAAAGAATCGAGGTGGTAATTGGAAAATAAAATTTACCGTTCTTGAATTCGATCGTGATATCACCCGGTAGTCTTCCCAGGCGCGTGGAAGGTAATACCGTCATC
>DATGOF010000020.1:0-2368 GCA_035306285.1 Acidobacteriota bacterium
GCACTGGCTGAGCAGTACCCCGACGAGTATGTCTACTTCGCCAATGAACTGCCCAACATTCCAGAGACGCGGCAGGTACTGGAGAAATATCTCAAGATGGGTGCCCGAGGCATTGGTGAGCAGAAATTCGAAGTGGCGTGCGACTCAGAAGAGATGCAAGTTGTTTATTCAATAGCCCGCGAATTCGACGTGCCTGTTCTCATCCACTTTCAGCATGACGTCTATAACACCGGAATTGAAAGGTTTCACACCATGCTTGAAAAGTTTCCAGAGGTGACCTTTATCGGCCATGCACAGACATGGTGGGGAAATATCGACCTCAATCACGATCAGACGGTGATGTATCCCAAGACTCCGGTGACCCCGGGTGGGATAACCGATCGCCTCCTGTCGGACTACCCGAATATGTACGGTGATCTCTCGGCCGGGTCGGGTCTGAATTCGATGCTTCGCGATGAAGAACAGGCTCGCGAATTCCTTGACCGACATCAGGATAAACTGCTGTGGGCCAGTGACTGCAGTGATGCTGTTGGAGAAGGAGAGGATTGCATCGGGAGTAACGGACTCGCTGCTGTCCGTCGCCTGGCCCCCAATCCGGAAGCGGTCGAAAAGATTCTCTATCGGAATGCCATGCGGCTGTTGAAACTTACCTAACCATTCCGGCTTCAATTGTCCAGGAGGCTCGATGAAGAAGACAACTATCGGAACATTGATCCTGACGGCTACTATTCTGACGTCTCAGCTGGGTTGTTCAACGGAAACGGCGGCGACGATTTCGACGGTGGAGGCGCAGCGGACAGACAAAGAGTTTTTAAACCTGGAAGGACGTCCCCGCCCCAATGGTTTCACCCACACGGTCACGTCGGCACCGGGCCGAATGATTTTCGTATCCGGTCAGGGCGGAAGTTCTCCTGATGGCGAGATGGCGTCTGACTTTGCCACCCAGGCGGACAATACCTTCAAGAATCTCCAACAGTGCCTGGAAATGGCAGGCGCAACCTTCGATGACGTGGTCAAGATTAATTATTACCTCCGAGATATCGATGATCTGACCGAACTGCGAAAGGTTCGTGCCAACTACCTCAACATGGACCAGCCTCCTGCTGCCACGGCTGTACAGACGGGCCTGGGCGGCAACATGTTGCTCGAGGTAGAGGCTGTGGCGATTGTCCCGGAATAGGTGCTGTGCCTAGTCCAGCGATACGGGCAATCTGGGGTCCAGTCTTTGCTGTGACTCCCGAGCACCTCTGTGTCCTCAGTGCCTCTGTGGTTACGATCAACCGCTGAAAGGTGGCATTCGGACTTTTCCTTGCCTTTAGCCACGATCTGATTTTCCCAACTTCTCCGCTTCTATTCATAGAAGGTTAGTGTGAGGTTCAACGTGCGATGGAACGCGGGAGGTGTTTAATGGGGCCACTGAATTCTCTGGTGAGGTTTTCATTTGTCGGTGTAGCGATTTTTCTCTTGGTTGGATTGATAGTTGTTTTCCTGACGCGCTATTCGTCTACGACTTCTAGTTCGCAGAGCGTCGAACGCGGCAAATACCTGGTCAGCGTTGCCGGTTGCAACGATTGTCACACACCGTGGAAGATGGGCCTAAATGGACCTGAGCCGGATATGTCCAGATTTCTCTCCGGACACCCGGAGACTTTGACAATGACTCCCCCGCCGGACCTGGGTGCAGGACCATGGCTATGGATGGGAGCCGGAACAAACACCGCATTCGCCGGTCCATGGGGCATCAGCTATGCCTTCAACCTAACTCCCGACGACAATACTGGAGTCGGCATCTGGACCGAGGATCAATTTGTCCGAACGATCCGGTTTGGTAAACACTGGGGACAGTCTCGCCCTATCCTCCCGCCCATGCCCTGGCAGGCCTACCGAAACATGACTGACGAGGACCTGAAATCGATTTATGCCTATTTGCGGACCATACCGCCCATCGTTAATCGCGTTCCTGAGAGTCTGACCAGAGAGGATCTGGAAGCTCGTCAAAAAGAGGGGGGGAGTCTCGTTCCAACTCGGCGCTGACCCAACATACAGGCCTTCACCCAACGGGACGCCTGTCATCGCTGCCAGCAGCGGGAGAGGCGTCCTGCGCTCCAACGGACGAAATGCCCTTCGCGGCCAACGTAGCCACAGCCGCAGCGGCGCCCGCCGCTTTGAGCGCGGCGCGTCGGCTCATCTTGCCGCTCAGCACATCTGCCCGAATCTGGGCCAGCTGCGCATCGAGCTGAGAGTGTTCGGTCATCCGGGAATCCTCCTGAATTTACCCTGCCCGCTGACGGCACACTCGCCGCCAACGAAAATCAGTAAGACCACGCCTATCGTTTCTGACCCTAGGTGGGCGATTCTAGCAAAACTC
>DATGOF010000021.1:0-4780 GCA_035306285.1 Acidobacteriota bacterium
TTGAGTTGGATTGAGAATGCTTCAATCCTGGAGATCAATGAGCTCGTTAAGACACTGGAAGACAAATTCGGGATCACCGCCGCGGCTGCTGCCCCGGTTGCCGTGGCTACAGCTGGTGCCGCGGCTGGTGCCGGTGCAGCCGAAGAAGAGAAGACAGAATTTGACGTTGTCTTGACGGCTGTCGGCGATAAGAAGATTAACGTGATCAAAGCTGTACGCGAGGTGACCAGTCTGGGCTTGAAAGAAGCCAAGGATCTCGTCGAAAGCGCTCCTAAGGCGGTCAAGGAAGGGGTCACCAAAGAGGAAGCCGAGGAGATCAAGAAGAAATTCGAAGAGGCCGGCGCGACAGTCGAGATCAAATAACTTCTTTTCATTTGGCGAGAGGTCCCCTTTGACATGTGCTTAGAAGGGGGCCGGACCTTTGAAGTTGATGCAATTTGGTTTCCGATCTCCTTGCCCTTGGCAGGAGCGAGTTTGCCGGATTGGGTGCCGGTTCTCTCGCGAAGACCCGACGTGACCTTGTTCTCAAATCAGGTGTATGCTAATCTCTTATTTACGTGGTGGGTTAGCCGAGTTTACTTTCTCAAGACTTCCAGAGGAGAGGGGCGAAGTGTCCCTTTCTTTTTTTGCGTTTAGATCTTAAGCAGGTTGCTTCCGCAAGGGTCACGATCATTAATGCACGTTGCCAGGCCAAAGGGCTTGTGTGCGAAGTCCTTCCCGTTTCAGGGTAAAGTGGGCCTATCAGCACCCAGCGTTTCTTTTTATTGGGACGGCCGGTACCGCCGCCCACCTGTATATTTTCCACCAAGAGGGGGCATCAAGCATGTCTGATTTTGTAGAGAATGTTTACCGGGAAAGGGTCGATTTTGCCAAGATCAAGTCGAATTTCCCTATCCCCGACCTGCTCGAGGTGCAGAAACTTTCCTATCAGAGATTTCTGCAAGCAGATGTTCCGGCTTCAGAGCGCGACGATTCCGGATTGCAGGGAGTCTTTGAGTCAGTTTTCCCGATCACCGATTTCCGCGGCACATCGTCTCTAGAATTCGTCGATTACGAAATCGGCGACGCCAAGTATACGATCGAAGAATGTAAAGAGCGGGGGATGACCTATGCCGCTCCGCTTAAAGTCACCATTCGGCTGGTCGTATGGGACAAGGATCCCGATACGGAAGAAAAGACCATCCGCGATATTAAGGAGCAGGAGGTCTATTTCGGTGATATCCCTATTATGACCGAGAATGGCCTCTTCATTATCAACGGGACGGAGCGGGTCATTGTCAGCCAGTTACACCGCTCACCAGGGGTCTTCTACGAGTCGGGCAATCAGCGGACCTATTTTCTTGGCAAGATCATCCCCTATCGTGGGTCCTGGGTCGAGTTCGAATACGATACCAAGAAGAATCTGCTGCACGTTCGAATCGACCGGAAAAGGAAGTTCCTAGCGACGACCTTCCTGCGGGCCCTGGGACTGAATTCTGATGAAGATATCATTCGCACCTTTTATTCCGTCTCCAGCATCGTTGTTGATCAGAAATCTCTTCACTGGAAGCTGGATGAGAATCTGATCGGAACCAAGCTCTCCAAGGACATCCCTGACCCGCGGAAGAAAGGGGCCAAGCTTGTCGCGGCCGGGAAGAAGGTCACGAAATCTGCATTCAGTCAGCTTTTGAAAGCCGAAGTCGAAAAGGTAGAGATCGGCATCGACGATCTGAAGGGAGCCTATTCGGTTGCTGACGTGATCGATCCAGAATCGGGCGAAATCCTGATCGAAGCCAATAAGGAAATTACCGGCGCGATCGTCAACAACTTCATTGAAGCCGGTATCGAAACCTTTGACGTGTTCTTTCCCGAACGCGACGAGATCGGAACCACTCTCTCCGTGACTCTCGCGAAGGATACCGTGAACAATACCAATGACGCACTTATCGAGATCTACCGAAAGCAGCGTCCAGGGGATCCACCGACGATAGAGACGGCAACGGCTCTGTTCCATGGAATGTTTTTCGATCCGCGAAAGTACGATTTTTCGAAGGTGGGCCGGCTGAAATTTAACATCAAGCTGGGACTGGATACGCCACTCGAGCAGAGAACTCTTTCTCGCCAGGATTTTCAAGAAGTCATCAGTTACCTGTTGCGGTTGCAGAACGGCATCGGTTCCGTTGACGACATCGACCATCTCGGAAACAGGCGTGTCCGGGCAGTGGGCGAGCTGTTAGAGAATCAGTTCAGAATCGGACTCGTGCGGATGGAACGAGCCATCAAAGAGAAGATGTCGGTTCATCAAGAGATGGCCACGGCAATGCCACACGATCTGATCAATGCCAAGCCGGTTATGGCTTCTATTAGAGAGTTCTTCGGCAGTAGTCAGCTGTCTCAGTTTATGGACCAGACTAATCCTCTCTCGGAGATAACCCACAAGCGCCGCCTTTCTGCTCTGGGGCCGGGAGGATTGAGTCGTGAGAGGGCTGGTTTTGAAGTCCGTGACGTCCATCCTTCCCACTATGGTCGTATCTGCCCCATCGAAACGCCAGAAGGGCCCAACATCGGATTGATCTCTTCACTGAGTTGCTACGCCAGAATCGACGAATTTGGATTCATTGAGTCGCCTTACCGTAAGGTCATCGATGGGAGGATCGTCGATTACTTTAAGGTCACTGATCCGGGTGACACCGACTTTAAGGCCGGTGAGATCTATACCGAGGACGAAGTCGAGGCGGCCGTTCAGAAGCTAAAGTCAAACCAGCGTCCTCCGGAGACCGAATTCCATGCCTTCTACTTGACTGCATGGGAGGGAGACAAGCACTACATCGCCCAGGCCAATGTCGAAGTAGACGAGCACAATCGAATCGTTCGTGACCGAGTCAGTGCGCGTCACGAAGGGAACTTTGTGTTTGTCGAAAAAGAGAAGATCGAATATGTAGACGTCAGTCCGAAGCAGCTGGTGAGCGTCGCAGCCAGCTTGATTCCATTTCTGGAGAACGACGACGCGAACCGAGCCTTGATGGGATCGAACATGCAACGCCAGGCAGTCCCTCTGATCCGAGCCAGGGCTCCATTTGTGGGAACCGGAATGGAGTATATTGCCGCTCGCGACTCGGGAGCAGTTATCCTCTGCCGTCGGGCTGGAATTGTGGAAAGCGTTGATGCAGAACGTATCATCGTTCGCGTGACGGCCCCCAAGGGGAGCCCATCCAGAGACGTCGGCGTTGATATCTACAAGCTGACCAAGTTCGAGCGCTCCAATCAGAACACCTGTATGACCCAGAAGCCCCTCGTGCGCCAAGGTGACCGCGTCGAAAAGAACCAGGTTCTGGCAGACGGACCCTGCACTGAAAAGGGTGAACTGGCGCTGGGCCAGAATGTTCTGGTGGCCTTCATGCCGTGGCGCGGGTACAACTATGAAGACGCCATTCTGATCAGTGAGAAGCTCGTTAAGGACGATTCCTATACTTCGATCCATATTGAAGAGCTGGACGTCGAGGCTCGCGACACCAAACTTGGTCCCGAGGAAATTACTCGAGATATTCCGAACGTGTCGGAATCGATCCTGGCGGACCTCGATGAAAGTGGAATCATCAGGATCGGTGCTACGGTGAAGCCCGGCGACATCATCGTCGGCAAGGTTACACCCAAGGGTGAGACGCAGTTGACGCCCGAGGAGAAGCTCTTACGTGCCATCTTTGGCGAAAAGGCAGGCGAAGTGAAGGACGCGTCTCTTTACGCTCCGCCGGGTATCGAAGGGACTGTAGTTAACGTCAAGGTCTTCACGAGAAGGGGTGTTGAAAAGGATTTGCGAACGCTCGAAATCGAAGCGGACGAGATCGCTTCTCTCGAGAAAGACCTCAATGACGAGATCCGAATTCTCCGCGAGGAAAACCGCGACCGCGTCCTGGACCTTGTTGACGGGAAGAAGGCTGCTCAAAAGGTCACCAGTGGCGGCAAGGTACTGGCAAACAAGGGAGATAAGCTCGATCGATCCGGCCTCGAGGGACTCAGCTATGACGACCTGCTGAAGATCAAAGTGGACGATGAGGAGGCGGTTTCTGTTATCGCGTCTTTGAAGGAGCGCGTTGAGAAACAGATCCAGACGCTGAAGGAACAGCACGAAGAACGGGTTGAGCGCATTCAAAAGGGCGATGAGTTGCCTCCCGGTGTGATCAAGATGGTGAAGGTCTACATCGCCATGAAGCGCAAGATTGCGGTTGGTGACAAGATGGCGGGCCGACATGGAAATAAGGGCGTCATCGCCAGAATACTTCCGGAAGAGGACATGCCCTATCTTCCTGACGGGACTCCAACCGAGATTGTGTTGAACCCACTCGGTGTCCCCTCCCGAATGAACGTTGGTCAGGTCCTTGAAACTCACCTGGGCTGGGCGGCCAAAGTACTCGACGTCTACTATTCGACCCCGGTCTTTGACGGCGCGCGAGAGACGGAACTTAAGGCCGAGCTGGAGAAGGCCGGCCTGCCGACCAGTGGCAAAGTCACCCTATATGACGGCATGACGGGTGAGCCCTTCAATCAGGAAGTCACTGTCGGATATATCTACATGAACAAGCTCAGCCATATGGTCGACGACAAGATCCATGCTCGTTCGATCGGTCCTTACAGCTTGATCACACAACAGCCTCTCGGCGGAAAGGCCCAGTTTGGCGGGCAGCGTTTTGGAGAGATGGAAGTGTGGGCACTGGAGGCATACGGAGCTGCCAATATCTTGCAGGAGCTGTTGACCGCCAAGTCCGACGATGTTCAGGGGAGAGCCAAGATCTGCGAGGCTATC
>DATGOF010000022.1:0-15334 GCA_035306285.1 Acidobacteriota bacterium
CAGACTACTACCTCGGATTAATTCACGCTGGGGCCGGAAATGTTGATCTGGCGATCGACTACTGGAAAGAAGCGGTTGCCAAGAACTCGCGCAATGTGAGAGCCCTGAGAAACCTGGGACTCGCTCACCTCAGATCCAATCGGGGTTTGGATCAAGCCTTGCAGTTCTACGAGCAGGCCTTCACCCTGAATTCCCGGGATTCTCGCATCCTAATGGAGCTCGACTCTGTACGTGAGGCTCTCGGAGTTGACGCCCGGGAACGTCTGGAATTTCTCAAGCAACACCGGGACGTTGTTGAGACTCGCGACGACCTGCTCACGGCCATGCTCGACTTGATGGTCCAGAACGGTAAGTTTCAGGCGGCCCTCGACTACTATCGGAGCCACCACTTTCACAATTGGGAGGGTCGCTACGATATTCATATTGCTTACATGGAAGCCAACATTGGCCTGGCTCAGCAGACCCGCGATCCGGCTGTCGCTCTGAGTCATTATGAAAGAGCCGCCGAATATCCTCCCAATCTCGAGATCGCTCCTCGTGATCCCAATTTGAGAGGGTTTCTCTATTACCCGATGGCCCTGCTTCACAAGCAACTCGGCAATACTGAAAAAGCCAGAGAGCTCCTCGAGACAACGGCGCAAGAGAACACCGACCCTCCAACTCTGGCCACTTTTTATCAGGCTCTCGCGCTGAGGGAGCTGGGACAAAGCGAGGAGGCGGAAGAGCTGATTGGCAGGCTAAGGCAACGAGGACTATCTGTGACTGAGGATCGGACCGATGAAGCGGATTCCTCACGCGCGCTCGGCCACTATTACCTGGCCTTGGTGGCCCGTTTTTCAGGTAACCAGGAAGCAGAACAGCGAGAGCTTTCCCAGGCCCTCACTCTCAACCGTGGCGTCGAGCGGGCCGCTTTGAGACGGGCCCAGGTGGTATTTGCCAATGCCTCACAGTGAACCAATCTGGCAGCCTGCGGTGGCCCTGATTTGCAGAGTGCAGGTAACTTTGTACCTCAGGACACCAGACCAGTAAGGGAAGTATGACCACAACTCAGGAAAGGAGCACTATGAAAGACCGGAATTCCCTCAGTCGGCCCGACCGGCGCAGCTTTCTCGGATTGTCCCTGGCATCCGCCGGTGCCGGCATGCTGCGGTGGCAGCCCTCCCATGCTCAGTCTTCGCAAGGACGCAAGTTCAAACTCGGCACGGTGACTTACAATCTAGCCAGAGACTGGACTCTCGATGAGCTGATCAAGATGTGCGAGAAAACTGGTTTTGATGGCGTCGAGTTGCGAAGTACGCACCGGCATGGGGTTGAGCCCGATATCTCTAATCAAAAAAGAGCCGAAGTCCGAAAGCGCTTTGCAGCCACCGAAGTAAACCTGGTGTGCCTTGGAAGCGCCTGTGAATTCCATTCCGAAGATCCATCAGAAGTCCGAAAAAACATTGAACTGGCGAAGAGATTTGTCGATCTGGCGGCTGACGTTGGGGCTTCCGGAGTGAAAGTACGGCCTAATGGAATTCCGGAGACGATGACCGTCGAGGCGACCCTCAAACAAATCGCTGAGTCGTTGTCAGAACTCGGCGAGTACGCCCAGCGTTCAGATGTCGGCATTTGGGTGGAAGTTCACGGCCGGCGCACCAGTCATCCCCCCTACATTCATCAGATCATGCAAGAGTGTAACCACCCGCTGGTAGGAGTGACCTGGAATTGTAATGCGGCCGACCTCCAGGATGGGAAAGTGGAACCCTACTTTCAGCTCCTGCAGCCTTACATCCGGAATGTACACATTCATGATCTCTACGAAGAGTATCCCTACTCCACCTTGTTTAGACTTTTACAGGATGCGGGATACGAAGGATACACGCTGGCGGAGCTCCCCGAGGTGGAGGGAAATGCCGAGAGGTTCATGCACTACTACCGAATGGCCTGGAAATATCTGAGTTCAGGTGTGATCTGATCTGCGGGATCAAGACACCTGCGGAACGTTCACCACAGAGATAGGGAGAAGGCAGAGGATAAACCTGTCCCGAAGGCGCTTCTGGCTTAGCGATTATTTTGTTTCAGCTGTTCTCCCTGCTCCTGGATCAGCTTGTCCACCCCCTGCGTGTTGCCGTACACCGCCTCGTAAGCCTTTTCCAGATAGGAACGGGCCATGGCCGAATTTGGACCCTGGATCGCCGCCGCTCGAGCATAGGACAGAACAGCTTGCTCCAAATTTTGCTGTATTTGATAGGCAAACCCAAGTCGGAAATGAGCACGTTCGTCCGTCGGATTCAGCCGCGCGGCCTGTTCCAGGTGTGTAGTCGCTGACTCCATCAACTGACGGTTCTCCCGGTCATTGTACGCTTTCAACAAGTAACCGGTTCCCACCCCATAATGGGCCTCCGACATTAAACTTTCCTTCTCTTCATTCCACTGAGCAGCCCCGATCTGGGAGGGTGGTTGGGTAGTCGGTATGATTTGGAGAGCGCGCTCTCCCCTCTCAATGGCCATATCCGCCTTCTGCCTTTCCGCCGCGGCCACTGAAACGTTTACGAGCAGAACAGGTTCGTCAGGCAGCTCCGCCAGAGCCTGGTCAGCGTGGCTAAAAAACTGATCCATGTCGTCTTTACTCTGGTAATAAAACGCCAAAATTTCATGGGCATAAGGCGCATAGCCCCCATTCGGAAACCGTTCCAGATAATCCTCTGCCAGTCTTCCTTTCTCTTCGATCGCTGACGCTTGATTCACCTTCCCCCACGCTTCCATCTCCTCTTTAGAGCTCGGCTGACCCAGCACCCTTTCTCGAGTCTGGTCAGGTTGCTGCGCGCCCAAACCGCCACTGGTCGCAAGGACCACCGTCAGCACAAGCCAGATAAGCGTCCTGATCGTCAGAAGATTCGTAGTTTGCCCCATCAGCTCCCTCCTCTTGGTTGAAATCAGAGGCGTGTTAACAATCTAATCGACTTCTCGAGATTTTTCCGCTTTCAGCCTTATCCCTTGTTCCTAAGATAGCGATCCAGCTCCTCAAGAATCGTTTCAGCTTCGCTTCCCCTTCCACGGAAAAAAATAAGATCATACGTCATTTCGTAACGTGTACCCCTCTTGACCGTGATCCAGGGCCTCTCTCCGGTCTCGGAATCAGTCTGGGGCGAATAGATCAGAGCATAGTAAAAATAGTGTGGGTCACCGGCATAATGGGCAGATTCCTGACTCAAGATGGCGGCGCCGCCATCCGGACCTTCCATGATCAACTCGTCAACGACAGAAATGAAGCCTGTGCCCTTCGACTGGCTGTAAAACCCCATCCCTTTTGTCGAGAAAGGAAGAACCGGAGTCGATTCGGCCTCAGCAACCTGGAGGCGACCCTCGGCGTCCATCCAAACCAGGTGAGTGAAAGGGTTCTCCTCCCCCGGAACCATACTAAACTCATTTAAGCGAAGCAGAGTCACACGTACATCCTCCCGCGCGGCGATCTCCTCCTTGACCCGGATCGACGGTGAATTTGTTTCGACGCGATAGGTACAATGCACCTCCAGCCCGGGAGCCAGCGGCATTGGACCGTTCCGCTCGATTTCGAACCAGCCTTCATCCTGCCGAGCTTCATAGTGAGCGGGCGGGTCCCATCGATTGATGCCTCTCCACGGACCGCCCGTAGCCACATTGGGAGAGAGGTGAAATGTCGAAGACTCGGTTCCTCTCGTCAGCAACAGATCGACAGCCTTGAGATAGATCGTGTTGAGCTGTCCGCTCCTACCAGTTTTTGGATTGGGGGAGAAATCCGCTATGAAATGTTCGTTCTCAACCCTCCAGGCCAATTCTTCCCCGCTGACCGCCATCGTCTGGTAAATGGCGAAAGCCGATCCCGATAGTAGAAGCACCAGACAACCAAATAGTTTCATTTTCACGACCCACCTCCTCTCTGCTCCCGTAGATGCCAGCGCTGTTGACGGGAGTTCTTGCGAACACTTCTCATCCTGGAACAGCGATCGCCACTGACAGCGACCGCCACCCGGTAACTCGACGACCATTTCATTTTTGGAGCCGTTCCCGCTAAACTGTCGTGAACATGGATCGGTTCCTTATTCTGTTCCATAATTCAGAGAAATACGAGTGGGAGAAGTTTTAGATGAGAGATATACGAGTGGCTTCGGTTCAGTTCCAGCACAGTCCGGGCCAAAAGGAAGAAAACCTGAGCAAGATCGGCGTACTGGCCGAGCAGGCAGCGTCCAGAGGAGCCGAGATCGTTTGCTTCCCTGAATGCTGTATTTCCGGCTACTGGCACCTTCGCCGACTTTCCCGTGCTGAATTGGAAGAACTCGCTGAACGGGTGTTCGAGGGTCCCTCTTCTGAACGCCTTAAGAAACTCGCTTTAAAGCTGGGCGTTACGGTTGGCGCCGGTCTAATCGAGATCGCCCCAGATAACCAGCTTTACAACACCTATGTGGTGGCGATGCCGGACGGAACCCTTCAGCGTCACCGCAAACTTCACGCGTTCATAAGCCCTTATATCAGCTCGGGCTCGGAGTTTACGGTCTTTGATACGCCTCATGGATGCCGGGTCGGGGTCCTGATTTGCTACGACAATAACATCGGAGAAAATGTCAGGATAACGGCTCTCCGCGGTGCTGAAATCCTGCTGGCGCCCCACCAGACCGGCGGCTGCGCATCCATAAACGAGCATACAATGGGTCGAATCGACCTGGCCCTCTGGGAGAACCGAAAACGCGATCCCGTATCTATCGAGGCCGAGTTTCGTGGACCGAAGGGCCGCGGCTGGCTGTTACGCTGGTTGCCCACAAGAGCCCATGACAATGGTCTATTCCTGGTATTCAGCAACGGTGTCGGAATCGACGACGACGAGGTGAGAACCGGAAACTCGATGATTGTCGACCCCTATGGACGGATCCTGGCAGAAACCTGGAAGGCTGATGAAGATATCGTGATCGCCGATCTAGATGCGTCATTGCTGGAGGAGTGTACCGGAAGGCGCTGGATCAAGACGCGTCGCCCCGACCTGTACGGCGAACTGGCGAAGCCGACCGGTCGAGAAGTCGATACGCGGCTCATAAGATTCGACAACAAAGGGGTCTGAGAATGGTCAGGGGCTCCATCTAAGGCTGGTGCCCTTTCGGGCCGGCAGACTCCGACTTATCTCGGGATGACACGGCTCAATGAAGAAGCTTCTGGTATTGTTTGCCGGTCTCTGGATCTCCGGCCAGTCAGGGATTCCGCAATTTCAGGAGCTACGCCAAGAGGCGGGTCTCTCGGTCGTCATCGTCAGTGGCGCTCCCGATAAACACTACCTGGTGGAGTCAGTTGGGGGCGGAATAGGAATCATCGATTACGACCGGGACGGCTGGATCGATATCTACGTCGTCAACGGTCAGACGCTGGATTCATTTCGCAATCCCGATCCAGCTCATTACAACCGTCTCTACCGTAATCTGGGAGACGGCACTTTTGAGGATGTTTCTCGTCAGGCAGGAGTCGATGACATCGGCTGGGGCAAGGGAGTCCTGGTTGCCGACCTGAATAGCGATGGATTCGACGATCTTTACATCTTGAACTGGGGACCCAACGTTCTCTACCGTAACAATGGAGATGGAACCTTTACCAATGTCACGGTAAACAGCGGCCTGGACGATGGTCAGTGGTCATCTGCGGCGGCTGCAGCTGACTATGACGGAGACGGCGACCTGGATATCTACCTGGTGAACTACCTCGATTACGATATCGACCACCTGCCCGTGGAAGGAAAATTTTGCAGCTACCGAGAGATTCCGGTTGCCTGCGGACCCCGGGGACTGAAGGGAGCGGCGGATCGCTTCTTTAGAAATGATGGCAATTTCGTCTTCACCGACGTCACGCGTGAGACCGGCATGGAGGAGCAATCCGCTTACTATGGACTGGGAGCAGTCTGGGGCGATTATGATAATGACGGCGACCAGGACCTGTACGTAGCCAATGACAGCACGCCCAACTACCTGTACCAGAATCAGGGAAACGGCCGTTTCCTTGAAGTCGGTGCCGAAGCAGGCATAGCTTACAGCGACGACGGTCGGGAGCAAGCGGGAATGGGAGTGGATTTTGGCGACTACGACAATGACGGATGGCTGGACATTGCGGTGACCAATTTCTCCCACGACTACAATACGATCTACCGCAACACGGGGACGGGCTACTTTATTGATGCCTCTTTCTCGAGCGGTGTGGCTGCCGTAACGCAACCCGACCTGAGCTGGGGCGTCAGTTTCTCAGACTTTAACAACGACGGCTTGAAAGACCTGTTTATTGCCAATGGCCACATCTATCCACAGGTGGACAGCTACGGCCTCAACGTCTTCTATCACCAGCCAAATCGTCTTTTTTTGAATCGCGGGGCGGGAAAGTTCGAGGATATCAGCCAGCTGGCAGGGGAAGGCCTGAAAGCGGCCCGTTCCACAAGGGGAGCCGCTTTTGGCGATTTCAACAATGATGGACTGCTGGATATCGTGCTGGCTGAGCTTGACGACACTCCAACCCTGCTCTTGAACCAGACAAAGATCGGCAACCACTGGATACTTTTACTCCTTGAAGGGACCCGCAGCAATCGCAATGCCGTCGGCAGCCGCATTACCGTCCAAACCGGCGGAATACGGCAGATTCGCGAGGTTCAGGCTGGCGGGAGTTATGCCGGATCCAACGATTTTCGCGCCCATTTTGGGCTGGGTAACGACTCCCGGATCGATCGCATCGAGATTCGATGGCCGTCGGGAAAGCTGAGCGTCCTCGAAGATGTACCCGCCAATCAAATACTGAAACTCACCGAACCAGAATAGGAGGGATCGTGATGTCGGAACACTGGAAGATTTTCTTGGCGCTCCTGGGTTTTCTGTCTGTGGGGTCATGCGGGACCGCACCTTCGGTGGATGCCTGGTTTGTCGATTCCCTGGTCAAAGTCTTTCAGGATGAAAAATTTTCTGCTCATCCCGTGGCCGACACAGACATCCTCGTGCCTCGCAATGGTCACGGAAGCTTGCAACTCTGTATCCGTCCAACAAGTCAACTCGAAAACTTTCAGGCTTCACTGGAATGGAGCGAAGGTACTCCTGGCGGTATTATGTTGCAGCTCCGTAGAGTGGGTTATGTACCGGTCGAATCGAATACCCACGATACTCCGGATGATGAGTTAATTCGAAAAGCACCGGACCTTTTTCCAGACCCTCTCTTTAACGACATCCCTTCGACGATCGAGGGGGACCAGACCACGCCACTCTGGATCACCATCGCAGCCGATGCCACTGCGGCACCCGGCGAGTACGTGGCTCAGGTTGTCATCTCAGCAGAAGGGATCGGGACCCGGACCCTGCCCTTCCGAGTCATCGTCACACCTTCTCGCGTACCCGATCAGCAGACGCTGTCCGTCACAAACTGGTTCTACGTGGGCGAAGAGCGGATGTCTCGATTCTACGATCTCGAAGATTCCGAGGATTACTGGACGCTGCTGGGCAATCTTGCCAGGGTCATGGCTGAGTACCGGCAGAACGTCGTCCTGACACCGGTGACGTCCCTGACCGAGGCCACCATCCGCGACGGAAAGTACGAGTTTGACTTTACCCGGTTAGACCGCTGGATCGAAACTTTTCGGAATGCCGGCTTCACGGGACCGATTGAAGGAGGGCACCTGCTCACTCGGCAAAAAGGCTACTATAGTGACGTCGCCGCGCCGATTTCCTTGATCACCGATGGCGAGGTTTCAAGGGAGTTAGTTCCACCCGATGATCCTCGCGCCCAGCAGTATTTCGAAGCCTTCCTGCCGGCACTTTACCACCATCTCCAGGAGCGAGGCTGGGCAGATACCTATTATCAGCACATCCTGGACGAACCTCACGATCACGAGATCAAGTTCTATGAGCAGTACGGTGAACTGGTGCGCAAGTTGATGCCGGGAATCAAGACGGTCGATGCCGTTGACCTGGAAGAAAATGACGGCTTTCTGGACCGCTACCTCGATTACTGGGTTCCGGTCTTGAGTAGCTTCGATGAAGCACTTGATGTGCTCGCTTCGCACACTGTACAGGAAGGGAAAGGTGCCTGGTACTATACCTGCATCGGTCCCAGGGAACGCTACCTGAATCGCTTCATTGACTTTAGCTTGCTAAAGGTACAGCTCCTGCACTGGTTCAACTACCGTCACGGGCTCACCGGCTATCTCCACTGGGGCGGCAACTACTGGTCGGAGGAGCCCTTTGAAAACGTTCAACCGGTCATTAACGACGGTAGAACGCTCTTGCCGGCTGGAGACTCAGCGATTATTTATCCTGATCCGGAGAACCTTTCGGTCCTCAGCTCGATCCGTCTCGAGATCATGCGGGAGGGGATCGAGGATTACGAGCTGTTCAGGGTGCTGGAGCAGGACAATCCTCAACTGGCCTCCGATCTGGTAAGGCAGGCTATCCCCAACATTACGGATTACGTCCGAGACGTGGCGGAATTTCGCAACTTGCGGCGGCAACTGCTGCTGCCCTCCGCTGATGTTGACGGCGCATCTCGAGCCGAGCGATAGCAAGACGGAAAAGTCATTCTGGCTTTGTCTTGCACGAGGGGACCGGGACGGTCAAGCAGTGGCTGAAGGATCGCTTCGGTGAATCCACCCCTGGCTTGGTCTTTTGTGAGATGACAGCGGTGCCCGAAAATCAGTCGCTCGCGACAACGAGTTTGGCCAGAGCGTCTGGATCGAGCGCTTCGGCTTGCTGTTCAATGCCGGAAACCCGGAAACGGTTCTCCGTACCGTGGATATAGATCCTGGCCTGGCCGGCGTCGACCGCCGTCTGGAACTCTCCGTAGCGAAGTAAACCGGGAATATAGAAGCGATCCAGAAAAGCCTGCTCGTCGGAATTATTGAATCCGTCCACATCCAGGATGGCACGATCAATGGGAACCACCAGTTGAGCCAGCAACGTGGCCAGAGCCCCCTCACCCTGTCCGACGACGGTGATTCTTCCGTAGCCTTCTCTTTCTGCCTGCCCGACAGCATCCACTACGTCTCGTACTCTGGAAGCTGCGAGCGTCGGATTGTAGGCAGAGAAATGACGGATCTCAGAGGCTGTCTCGGATTGAAAAGGGCTCCATTCGATGGTTCGTAAATTGACTCCTTCCCTCTCCAGCCTTCCTGCTACCGCTTTGGCTTCTTCTTGATCTTGGAAAGCCAGCAAGACGACTGCGCCACCCTCGCGCGAAGTCGGGTTGTTCTTTCCGAACAATTGGGCAAGGCCGATGTGGTGGAGGAGGCCCTTTGCCCGCAACTCGACCGGCGTCTGATCCAGGGTCCTGCGGGCGTGATGAATCCATGTCTGGGTCACCCCCTCGGCGTCCAGAGCATGTTCCGGGAGAGCCCGTCCCTGAAAGACCAGCTGGACGTCCAGCGGAGGCAACTGGAAGCGCGGTTCCTCGATACGAGTGCTTTCCGGCTTTCCCTGCAGCCACCTCACCATCCAGGAGTAAACCGCCTCCCGGCTATCCTGGTTAAAGTTATGGGGAGCATCAAACTGAAGCCCGTGGACACGATCCTCAGCTCCGTAGAGTTGATAAATCTTCCGGGTTTCCGAGTATTCCTCTTTCATCGTGTTACGAGTCCAGTCACCCGATGCGGAGACCATCAGCAGCGGTCGAGGAGCCATCAGCGCTCCGATCTCGACATTGTTGGCGTCCAGCCGGAGAGAAGGCATATTCTCGCAGAGGCATCCCCCCTGCATCTGCAAAGAGATCATATTGACCGGCGCCGCTACCTTGACTCGTTGATCGGCGGCAGCCAGCAGGAAGGTTTGAGTTCCTCCTCCCGAGGCTCCAGTCCAGCCGATTCGTTCGGGGTCGACGTCGGGGAGCGACTGCAGAAAATCCAGTGCGCGGATACTGTTCCAGAGCTGCAACCCGCCCAGGCTCAGGCCCCAGAGGTTCTCACGAGCACCACCAAAATCGTGGTCCAGCTGCAGGCTGTCGTTGTATCCGATCATGTCATAGGTGAAGACGACGAAACCGAGTTTAGCGAGTGAAATGGCTCTCGCGGGGACAGAGGCGGTGCTGCTGTGCTCGAGTCTTCCATAGGCCCAGTGGCCGTGGGGAGATCCGATGGCCGGAAAGGGTCCCTCCTGACTGACCGGCCGGTAAAGGTTACCGGTCACCAGGAAACCGGGGAGGCTTTCGAAGTAAACCCGTGAGATCGAATAGCCGTCATATTCGGTCGAGTGAGAGATGACCGGGTTCAAAGGAGTCTTCTCCAGCAGAGGAAGAAGCCCTGCCGAAGCCAGGATGTGCTCGCGGAGATGTTTTGCTCGCTCCTCCCAGATCTCGAGGGTCGGGTAGGAAGGGACCGTCATCCGATCGTTGAGAGTTCGATACTGGGCGATTAGAGGACTCCCTGCGAACCAGAGTAAACAGGCTAAAGTCAACGCTCTCTGCATCAGCTCCCCTTTCTGGTGGGAAGCATATCCCAGGTCGAACGGGCGATCAATTCGGTGAAATAAAACGCAGAGGACACAGAGTTGATACAGGAGGGGACGCATTACGCAGTGTCGCACGATCTTCACAATCTGTACCGACGGGGAGCTAGTGCAACCTCGCTATAGAATTCTGAATGCGCTGTAAGCGCTAGACAATTCAAAAGCCTGGGGCAAGTCGAAGGCGCCGCCCCAGGAATAGGCTCCAAACCCACAATCCTGTCCTGAAGGGACTGTACAATTCGTCGGTCGACGAACAGGCTATCTTTGCCTGGAGGATTCTCGCTTTCCACCCGTATTCCTCTGTGTCCTCAGTGCCTCTGTGGTTAATTACCCCCAACCTTCCCTTTCCCTGCAAGGTGCGTTAGATTGACCGGCTTATGAAGACCATCATTTCAACGTCTCTCATGCTGATCGTTCTGACCTGGACACCGGCCCGGGCGCCGGCCCAGAACCTGGTCAGCCAGGAACCACCCGGTGAAATCAACACCGTGCCGGGGCCCCAAGAGGAACGCTGGATCGCCCTCTCCGGTGCCACTCTCATTGACGGGACGGGTAATCCGCCAATCCAGGATTCGGTTGTGCTCATCCGCGGTAATCGCATCACCGCTGCGGGGCCCAGAACCGCTACGCCTGTCCCGGCAGGGGCCGAGGTTCAGGACGTCAGCGGACTTTACCTCCTTCCCGGCTTGATTGACGCTCATTTCCACCTCAGCAATCACAACTTGCCTTCTCTTTTCCTTCAGAATGGGGTCACATCGATCAGGGATCCGGGAGGAGCCTGGTTCGATACGTACGACCCGGTTCTGAACCTCGATCGAGCGATCCCCCGCATTTTCATCAACGGCCCGCATATTGATATGTTCCCTCCCGCCTATCCTTCCGACGCCGTACTGGTTCGTGATCCGATGGAAACGGCCAGGACCGTGAACCGCTGGATCGACCTGGGGGCTTCGGCCATTAAGGTTTACTTCCGACTGTCTCTGGATTTAATCCGGGTGGCGTGTGAAACGGCCCACAAGCGAGGTGTGCCGGTGACGGCGCACCTGGAAATCGTTCCGGCCGATCAGGCCATTGAGGCAGGATTGGATGGAATCGAGCATATCACCTCCGTGGGGAGCGCGCTTATTCCCGACCGTGCGGCGGAAACCTATCGTCGCGAAATGCTGGCGGACAACAATTACCGCCGTGCAGGACGATACCGGATGTGGGAAAGCATCGACCTGCAGGATCCCCGTGTTTCGAAACTTTTGCAACTGATGGTGGAGCGAGGAGTGATTCTGTCTCCCACGCTGGCCGTTTTCGAGCGTCAGGCCAACGACCCTAAGGTGGAAGAAGTTGAAGCAAGAGCGTTCCAGAAGATGGTGGAATTTACCGGAATGGCCGCAAAGGCGGGTGTCAAAGTGGTGGTCGGCTCTCACTCGTCGGTTCCTTACGCGAAAGAGGGTAAAGCGTATTTTCGGGAGATGGAACTGCTGGTCGAGAGCGGTCTGACGCCGATGCAGGTCATCCAGGGTGCGACTTCGTTGAACGCCCGGTTTTTTCGAATGTCTGACCGCCTGGGTACGATCGACAGTGGCAAGATCGCTGATTTGATCCTGATTGACGGAAATCCACTGAAAGATATTCGGAACATGCGCCGCGTCCAGCGCGTCATGCTCAACGGCCGCTGGGTCACCGAAAGCGAGTAAGCTCGGGGAACAGTTCCAGCGAAATGGGCTTCCTGGCCCGCCCGATGCTCGTGCGCGAGCACTAGGACAGGCATCCTTGCCTGTCAAGTTCCGACAGGCGTCCCCGCCTGTCGGCATCCACCCGGTCCGGTCTTTCGACGGGCAAGGATGCCCGTCGGTACGTGACGGCCAAGATGGCCGTCCTACTATCCGACAGGAGTCTTTGCCCGTCGGTGTGTCCTTTCTTTAACCACAGAGGCGCGAGGAACAGAGTGGATGTGTCACACATGGCAAGGCATGAAATTGTGCCGCCCCTACAGGGCGGAATGTTTTATTAGAGGCCTTATACCTGGGGCGGCGCCTGACGGCTTGCCCCAGGCTATTGAATTATCCTGCGCCTTCAGCGCAGATCTTCCTGCATGTCCCGGACGCCTCGTGGGAGCGCCGGCGTCCTCGCCCGCCCGATGCTCGTGCGACAGCGCGAGGAATAGAAGGAAAGCTGTGTTCGTCCCCTGGTTCGACAGCAGTGTCGCTCTTTGACTAAAAGTGGAATACCGCCAACAACGCGAAAATCTGCCCTGCTGCCTCGCGTTACGAACCCCAGTGCGCTGCAGGCGCTCTACAATCCAAAAGCCTGGGACGAGCCGAAGGCCACGTCTCAGGAAACAGACGTTAAACTCAAAATCCTGTCCTGAAGGGACTGTACAACTCCCAACCTTCTTCAACGACAGAGGCGTGAGGGACAGAGTGGATGTGTCAACAGATGGCAAGGCATGAAATTGTGCCGCCCCTACAGGGCGGAATGTTTTATTAGAGGCCTTATACCTGGGGCGGCGCCTGACGGCTTGCCCCAGGCTATTGAATTGTTCTGCGCTTTCAGCGCAGATCTTCCTGCATGTCCCGGACGCCTCGTGGGACCGCGGGCGTCCTCGCCCGCCCGATGCTCGTGCGACAGCACGAGGAATAGAAGGAAAGCTGTGTTCGTCCCCCTGGTTCGACAGCAGTGTCGCTCTTTGACTAAAAGTGGAATACCGCCAACAACGCGAAAATCTGCCCTGCTGCCTCGCGTTACGAACCCCAGTGCGCTGCAGGCGCTATACAATCCAAAAGCCTGGGACGAGCCGAAGGCGACGTCCCAGGAAACAGACGCCAAATTCAAAATCCTGTCCTGAAGGGACTGTACAATTAAGAAAGGTCCTGCGACGGCGATTGAGCCGCACCTTCACCAACCACTATTGCCACAAAAGGAGATCATTTCGATGCCGCAATCGATCGCCCTCTTCTGGACTCACATCATCTATGAGTACATCCCGATCAGGAAGAGCATCACAAGAGGTTTTCATTTCAGGATGAGCTGAGACGAATCCTGAGGCAGCACAAGGTCGATTTTGACGAATGCTACCTGTGGGATTACCACTGGGAAATACCGAATTGTCTTGTACCTTCAGCACAGCAAGGCGCGCATCACCGAGACTGCGAAAACTTCCGACGAGGCGATGTCTTAGTCGCAAAGATCACTCCTTGCTTCGAAAACGGTAAGGGCGCTTGTCTTGAATGCCTGCCCACCGAGACGGATTTGGATCCACCGAGTTTCATGTGCTCAGGGCGAAGAACTCATTACGCAGATACTATTCGGGAGGCCTTCGCTCCCTACTACCGTACGACTATCCTGGCCGACGAAACCGACCCTAATAAGCTCCACGACCTCAAGTCGGTACTGGACGGTTACCAGGTTTATTCTCCCATCCAAATTGATGAGTTAGTCAGACTCTATCTCGACGGTGCGGATAGAGATCGGCTCGATCCCATGCTCGACGCCTGCGTCGCCGATTATCGCGAACGGCTCGGCGAAGATGAGCAGGTCGACTTCAAGGGGAAAGCGAAAGCTTTCCTGCGGACCTACGGATTTCTCTCCTCGATCTTGCCCTATACCAACGCCAACTGGGAAAAACTCTCGATCTTTCTTAACTTCCTTGTCCCGAAGCTGCCGGCACCGGTTGAAGAAGACCTGTCGAAGGGAATTCTCGAGGCAATCGATATGGACAGCTACCGCATCGAAAAGCAAGCAGCGATCAAGATCCAGCTGCCCGACGCGGAGGCGGAGATCGAGCCGGTACCCACCACCGGCGGCGGCTATCGACTCGAGCCCGAACTGGACCGGCTTTCCAACATCATCAAAGCCTTCAACGACCAGTTCGGCACCATTCCCTGGACGGACGCCGACCGCATCCATAGGCTGATCACCGAAGACATTCCTCTGCGGGTTGCCGCCGATCCAGCCTACCGTAACGCGCGGCAGCACTCCGACAAACAAAATGCGCGCATCGAGCACGACAAGGCGCTCGAGCGTGTGATGACAGCGGTGCTGGAGGACGACACCGAGCTGTTCAAGCAGTTCATGGATAACGAAGGGTTCCGGCGCTGGCTGACGGATACGGTGTTCGGATTGACGTACGAGGCACCGACGGGAGTGTAACCCGGCCAGTCGATTTTAACCAGGGCCGCAGAGGAATAGCCCTCAAAAGTAGATGCGGGGGATGGGGCGGGCGCGCTGGGGGGTGGGAGGGCGCCGGCCGGAGACCACCTCGTACAGTTTCTCGTTGGTTTCGGTCACGATCCCGGTCATTTCCTGGTGGGGCTGGTTGCAGATATCCACCAGCCCGATGTTGTAGTTCTCGCCATCGAAACGTCCTAGCACGGGCTGATCGTTCAGTTGAAAATAGTGCATTCCAACCAGGGCCGGCAGGGCCCCTCCCTGCTCGACATAGTAGCGATAGGCGGTTCCCCGTTCCTCCTGGGTTGCCACTCCGTAAATACCGGTGGATGGAAGCCCTCGATCGATGGCACCGTGGTGGAATTCACCGATCATCACCGGACTCCCCGTTCGTTTGTGTATTTCAGCAATCAAGTCGGCATCCGGCTTCTCCCGGTAGGCATTAATCGAGAACACGTCGAAGTATTCGCTTCCCTCATAGCAGAGATCGGAAGAAATGGAGGCATAGCGGATCCCGAGATTTAGGTGATTGGGAGCCACTTCTCTTAACGCTTGCGACGGAAGTCGCAAGTCTGGGGTTTGGCCCTTTTCCTGTCAAGCTGGAGCGTAAAATAAGGCTCCTCGAAGAGAGGGGAGAGGTTTTTCCGACTTCGTGTCGCTTGAGAGGGGAGGGGTGAAGTGGGAAAAACGTGGAGAGCGGATCGAGTCAGCCC
>DATGOF010000023.1:0-3224 GCA_035306285.1 Acidobacteriota bacterium
ACGCGAGAGAGCTCTGGCTAATCTTGCCACAGCGCAAGCATCGGTCCAGATGGCCAAGGCGAATATGATCAATCGAGAGGCCGAGTTGCTGAACGCGCAGGCCGCTTTAGAAGTGGCGCGAGTTGATCATCAGGAGGCGGAGAGACAACTGGCCCGGGCTCAGCAGCTTCATGAAGACCGGCTCTTGCCTGAACAGGATCTGGAAAATGCCAGAGCACTCTTTGAGCAGACCAAGTCGAGAATCCAGCAGGCCCAGGCTCAAATCCGCTCCGTCGAAGCATCGATCCGTTCGGCGGAAGCACAGCTCGATCAAGCGGAAGCCAATGTGAAACAAGCAGAGGCGGAGCTCCGGATGGCGGACGTCAATCTTCACTACACTCGCATCACTTCCCCTATCGATGGGGTGGTGATTGAGCGCAATGTAGATATCGGTCAAACGGTCGCAGCCAGCCTGCAGGCTCCCACCCTCTTCCTTATTGCCAATGATCTGAGCAAGATGCAGGTAATCGCCCAGATCGATGAGGCGGATATCGGGTCGATTTCTGAGCGCGCACAGGTGCAATTTACGGTTGACGCGTTTCCAGGCGAACGATTTAGCGGTCGTATTTCCGAGATCCGGTTGAGTTCGGCGCTGCCGACTACTGTCTCTACGACCACCAGCGGAGGAGGTGCAACCGGTAACGTGGTGATCTATAACGTAATCATCGACGTCGATAACTATCCTTTGAAGCTCCGTCCCAGCATGACGGCAAATGTTGAGTTCACGGTGGCCAGCGTACAGGACGTACTGAAGGTCCCCAACGCAGCTCTACGCTATCGCCCTGCTGATCGCAGTCCTGACGAAATTCGCAACATTCTCTCATCCTTCTCTGCCGCCGCTTCTTCTCGCCCCCCCTCCGACTCAGCACCCGGGAGACGGGAACTGGCAGGAATGAATCGTCCGCCCACTGGTCTACCTGGAGATCCGGCTGCGGTCGTGCGGCCTGATCGATGGCGGCGTGACGATGGCCAGGCTACTCGCGGCCGGCGAAATGCTGTGCCCACGACCGATAACGTTGCAGACGCGGCCTCTTCGGTCGAGGAGTATGGAATTCAAGCTGGAACCAAGATTCACTTTCCAGAAGTGGCTGATGAGGAACCTAGCTGGGGAGTGGTATGGGTCCTGGACGAGAACCTGATCCCGCAGCCCCGGCCAGTTCTGCTGGGAATTACAGACGGACGGGATACGGCGGTCGTGGATGGTGAGCTACGCCCAGGCGACATGGTGATCACCTGGGAAATGACGGAGGATAATCAAACTCCTCCAACCCAAAACGTAGCCTCCCCCTTTGGCGGGATGAGAAGGGGAGGACGACGTTAGTGAGCGCTTCTTCGCGATTAGTCCTGGAGTCAAAGGAGCCGGAGAGTGGGGTGGCCTCGGCACTGATTACTTTGCGGGATGTCTGGAAGATCTACCGGATGGGTGAAGTTTCGGTGGAAGCTCTGAAGGGCGTATCTCTGGAAGTTCCGAAGGGCCAGTTCGTGGCGATAATGGGGGCCTCGGGATCGGGCAAGTCCACGATGTTGAACCTGCTGGGATGTCTCGACCACCCCACTCGAGGCAGTTATCTGCTGGACGGTATCGATGTTTCAACTTTCTCGGCTGCAGAACGTGCCGACATCAGAAATCAGAAGGTTGGATTCATCTTTCAGAGCTTTAATCTCCTGCGGAGAACCACCGTCTGGGAGAATGTGGAGGCGCCGATGCTCTATGCGGGAGTGCGCCGAGCGGAAAGGGCACGTCGGATAGAGGAAATGCTCGAGATTGTCGGAATACCCGATAAGGCAAAGGCATATCCAAACCAGCTTTCGGGTGGGCAGCAGCAGCGGGTTGCGATCGCTCGCGCCCTGGTCAACCAGCCGTCAATCCTTCTGGCGGATGAGCCGACGGGTAATCTTGACAGTTCCACTTCGGTTGAAATCATGACTTTCCTCCAGAAACTCAATCGTGAGAAAGAGATTACTTTGATTATGGTCACTCACGAGGAGGACATCGCCGCCTATGCCTCTCGTCTTATCCATATGCGCGATGGTCGGATCGTGAATGATACTGCCGCTCAAACCGGGAGGCTGTAGAAGCTTTGGTGGTTCCACCGGAAGTGCTCCGGTTCCTCAAATGGTAAAGGCAGACGTGGCAGTGAGGCGAAATCATGAATATCTGGACAGTTTTACGCATCGCATTTAAGGCACTCGGTCAGAATAAGATTCGCTCCTTCCTGACGATGCTGGGAATTATCATTGGCGTAGGTGCCGTAATTGCGATGGTTAACCTCGGACAGGGTGCTCAGCGGCAGGTCCAGGAAGAGATCGCTTCCATGGGAACCAATACCCTCTGGGTGCGTGCCGGCAGCCGACGCTCATTTGGAATGCGCGGTGGTTCTGGTTCTATCAACACTCTGACAATCGACGATTTTGAAGCGATCGCTCGTGAATGCCCGACGGTTATGGCGGTCAGCCCCAGTGCCTCGACTTCGGGGCAGCTCGTGTTCGGAAACCAGAATTGGAGTACCAGCATAGAAGGGTATAACGAACAGTACCCGATCCTTCGCAACTGGAAAGTCGTCCAGGGTGAATTTTTTAGCCGGAATCACGTTGAAACCGCCGCACGTGTGGCGGTTCTGGGGCAGACGGTAGTGGATGAGCTTTTTGGCGGAGCCGATCCGGTCGGGCAGACGCTCCGCGTGCGTAACCTTCCTTTCCAGGTCGTTGGAGTCCTCGAAAAGAAGGGTGCTAATTCCTTCGGAAGGGATCAGGACGACACGGTGATCGTCCCCTACAGTACAGTCTTGAAAAAGTTCCAGGGAGGCGTTAACTACGTCCAGGCCGGCCTTGTGGCGGCGGTGAGCCCCCGCGCCAGTTTTGCCGCTCAGGAACAGATTTCTGCGCTGCTTCGCCAACGTCATCGCATCCTTCCCGGTCAGGACGATGATTTCATGATTCGTAACTTAAGCGAGTTCGCCGAGGCTGCCGAGTCAACCAACCGCGTCATGACAGGACTTCTCGCCAGTATTGCGGCGGTTTCCCTACTGGTGGGTGGAATAGGAATTATGAACATCATGCTCGTCTCTGTGACCGAACGCACGCGAGAGATTGGGGTGCGCATGGCCATTGGGGCTCGGCCGAGCACTATTCGGGTTCAGTTTCTTGCAGAGTCAATTACGCTCTGTTTTATGGGCGGATTGCTG
>DATGOF010000024.1:0-4598 GCA_035306285.1 Acidobacteriota bacterium
TGAGTTATGAATTGCCGCTTGCCGAGATTCTAAGGGATTTCTTCGATACTCTCAAAAGCCGTACTCGTGGCTATGCTTCCTTTGACTACGAACTGATCGGCTACCGTGAGAGCGAGCTGGTGAAAATGGATATCCGCATCAACCAGGAACCGGTTGACGCCTTGAGTTTCATCACACACCGCGACGGAGCGTATCAACGAGGAAAGGCTCTGGTAGGAAAACTAAAAGAAGTACTCCCCAGACAACTTTTTGACATTCGAATCCAGGCCGCCATCGGTTCAAAAGTGATAGCGGCAGAAAGCATCCGGGCGATTCGCAAGAACGTTCTGGCAAAATGTTACGGGGGAGACGTCACACGCAAACGGAAGCTTCTGGAACGCCAAAAAGAGGGTAAGAAGCGTATGAAAAACGTCGGCAGTGTCGAAATCCCTCAGGAAGCATTTCTCAGTGTCTTGAAGGTGGGCAACGAATGAAGGAGCGTCCCCGGCCTGACTCCGATCCTTCCTGTGCGGCACTCGGCCTGTACGTGCACATCCCTTTCTGTGTGCGAAAGTGCCACTATTGTGACTTCAATTCCGGACCGGCCGATTCCGAAATTCGGAATCGCTATCTTGAGGCTCTGCTCAATGAAATCAGGAATTCTCCCTGGCGAGGCTATCGAGCAACAAGCCTCTTTTTGGGGGGAGGAACACCCTCCGAGCTTGCTCCTGTTGAACTCGAGAAACTACTCGAAACGGTTGGTTCCTCCTTCCGTTTGGAAGACGACGCGGAGTGCACAATTGAATGCAACCCGGGCACCGTCGATCAACCGTACTTTCACAGGATGCGACGGGCAGGACTGAATCGTATCAGTCTCGGTGTGCAGACTTTTGATGACACCAAATTGAGGTTACTGGGGCGAATACATGATTCCACTCAAGCACGTCAGGCTTGCGCTGACGCACGGCGTGCGGGCTTCACGAACGTTAGCATGGATCTGATCTTTTCCCTCCCGGGCCAGACGCTAAAGGAATGGGAAGACGACCTGGAACAAGCTCTGCGAATGGAGCCGGATCATTTATCTCTCTACCACCTTACTCTAGAACCTGGCACCAACTTTTGGCGCTGGCAGTATTCTCTCGAGATGCCCGATGAAGAGACGGGAGCGGCGATGTACGAACATGCTATTGAGCGGTGCGAAGAGACGGGATTCGAACAGTACGAGATCTCTAACTTTGCGCGTCCTGGCTTTCGAAGTCGTCACAACTCGATGTATTGGCGAAACGAGCCCTTTTTAGGGTTTGGGGTTAGTGCGGCATCCTTCTATGGGGGGGTGCGCTGGAGCAACACGGCGAACTGGTCCCGATATATCGAAGGCAGCCAGGCAGGCACGATTCCCCTGTCGAGTTGTGAGGTACTACCCGGGGCTCAGGCCCTCGCGGAAGAGATCATGCTTCGACTGCGAACCCGGGAAGGATTCTCATTGTCATTGCTTTCTAAGCGTTATCAAGAAGATGTCGAGTCCCTCTTCAAGGAGCCTATTCAACTTCTGACTCACCATGGGTTACTGGTTCGAGAGCATGATTCCATACGTCTTACGCGTAGAGGCCTTCTACTGGCCAATGAAGTATGTGGTGAATTTCTCCGAGCCGCCCCGTCTAGATGATGACTTGCAGAATTCGCAAACGCGCGGTAGTCTCAATCAATCTTCGTCGACGGGCCCGCTCCGGTTGTAGTATCGATAGAAAGATCGATGGATACCTTTTATCTAAAATGGCTCGATCCTGCTCACGGCGAACAGCTTTGTCCTTTGTCCGATCGTCAGATTGTGCTTGGTCGCCGTTCCGATTGCGAGATCGTCTTCAGGGATCCCTATGTATCCAGGCGCCACGCGAGAATCGTTCCCACCGAAACCGGCTATCGGCTTGAAGATCTGAACAGTACTCACGGTACGTACGTGGGCGGGAAGAGGGTCTTTATACATGAACTGCAAAGTGGAGATTTGATTCAGATCGGAACGACCCAGTCCCAGTTGCTGTTTTTTCGCGGTGACCCATCAGCCCAAGAAAACCGGATCCCGGAAGAAGGGCAAGTGGCCAAAGATTCGCTGCTCAGCCTGACCTCGGTTCTACCACCGACAGCTACCGGCTATTCAGACCTGGAAAAGCTCTCCTATCTGCTTGACTTTCAATACAACTGGGGCAAGAGCTTTTCGGTTGAAAGCACATTTCGCCAGATACTGGACTCAGCACTAAAGGTGAGCGGAGCGGAGCGCGGTTTCATTCTCTTACGAGAGGGTGACGAGTTTCGCTATATGGCCGGACTCACTTCGGACGGCACACTACTTTCTGAGTCGGAGTTTCAGACCTCCCGCAGTCTTGTTCAAAAGGCCTGTAATGAAGGGGTTCCGGTGTTCATGACGGAGGGGATAGATCAGGAATTTGCCAGCCAGCAAAGCATCGTGTCTATGCAACTGAGAGCTGTCGCCTGCATGCCGTTGCGCTGGATGTCTCCACAGTCAGAAGACCAACTCGTGCGTGGAATCCTTTACCTGGACAGCACCCGGAGCATGCATGCCCTTTCGGGACTCGATCAAAAAATTCTCAGTCGTCTCGCGATCGAGGCCGCAGGTGCATTCGAGCGGCTGGAGATGATCCGCACTCTGGAGGAACGGAAGGTTTTTGAGAAGGAACTGGCCCTAGCTCGCGAGACTCAACGTTCGCTTCTCCCTCAGAAATTACCTCAGGTCCGAGGATACACGATTACTGCATTCAGTCAGCCGACACACCACGTCGGTGGAGATTTTTACGACTTCCCACTCCATCGAAGTCTTGCTCTTACCGCAGTGGTCGCGGACGTTTCGGGAAAGGGGATATCGGCCGCTCTTTTAAGTTCTCTCATTCAGGGTGCCCTCGAGACCGAGTGTCGCGCTGGAGCAACATTGGATCAAGCCTTCGACCGAGTCAACGAATACATTTGTCAGAAAACCCAGCCGAATCGCTTTGTCACCCTCTTTGCCATCGGAGTGGCACTTGATGGACAGGGAGAGTATGTGAGCGCCGGGCACAATCCCGCGTATCTTTTCCGTGCGTCCACCCAGTCGGTGGAAGTGCTCGAGCCGACAGGCATCATTCTGGGGGCTTTCGAACAGGCCAGCTATGAGTCGTTCCCCATTACAATTGGCTCTGGAGACGTTTTGTTGATTTACTCAGACGGGCTGACGGAGGCAATGGACCCGGCAGGTGAAATGTTCGGAGAGGGACGACTGGAGGAAATCGTCCGGGCTAAGGCAACAATGGGTGCCCAGATTTTGAAGGAGACCATTCTCGACGCTCTTAACAATTTCACCAAGGGCGTCTCCCAGACTGACGACGTGACTTTCGTGATTGTCGAGAAACACTGAAGACGATGCCGGTGCCGTCAGTCACGGGAGACCGTCTCAAATTGGTTCGATCCGGAGATTAATCCTCCAGATATTGCTGCGCCGCTTTCTTGTCGAATTCGGCTAGAAAACCGATAAACTCGCGACGGTGGGCTTCTTCATCGGCCATCAAGTCGATGCACAGATCCTGAGTCGCATAATCGACGCCGTCACACAGCTCGATGATCTTTCGATACTGGGCAATGGCCTCTTCCTCTGCTTCAATCACTCCCCGGATCACGGTTTGGAGATCGGTTGTGTCCTGTGGCGGTTGAAGCGAGGTCTGCCTTGCTCTAAATTCCTGGCTTCCTGGCACAATTCCGCCAAGAACATTGATGCGCTCGGCCAGTTGTCGTGCATGCCCGAGTTCTTCCTCAACATCCGCACCAAGTGAGTCCTTAATCTCGTGTGCCCTTACTCCATCCAAATTGACCGAGTTGGCAAGATAATTCTGCACCGTTTCAATCTCCATCCAGTATGACTGGATCAATTCCTGGATAATCTCCTTGCTGACGCTGATGCTTTCCTTAACGGTCGCCATATTGATCACCTCCATAGATGAATAGTTGATTGCCTGACTTTAAGAACAGTCTAACCGAGCTGTAGGACAATATCCAGGAAGATTTAAAGGATTGAAAGTGCAAGATTTTTTCGTGAGTAGGGCCGGATAGAACGACTCAATCTTCGGTTAGGTAACCGGCGATTCGAGAAGCTGAATCGTACCTCGAGTGGCGTCGATTTCGGCCATTGCGCCCTGAGGCAGAGTGAACTTCTGGGGAATGTGACCAATCATGGCGCCGCTCCACGCCGGTACTCCAAGGGGACGGATATGATCGTCAAAGAGCTGCTCCATCGTCAGTGAACCGTACCCCTGCCCAGGGCCGCAATCGGTGCACTTCCCGAAGATGACGCCGGCCACGCGGTCTAGGATGCCAGAGAGCTGTAATTGCGTGAGCATTCGATCAATCCGATAGATCTCCTCTCCAACATCTTCCAGGAACAGGATGGCACCGTCAAAGGACGGAAGGTAGTCGCTTCCAATCATGGCTGTCAGCACCGTTAGATTGCCTCCCAGTAATCGCCCCTTCGCCTTGCCGGGTGTTATGGTCTGGACTCGATCGCTGACCTGAGTCAGATTGTTACCTACATAGCGTGGATTCTGCAGAGTCACCTGCTTTCCTTCGATGACGACCTGCTT
>DATGOF010000025.1:0-3312 GCA_035306285.1 Acidobacteriota bacterium
TGGGCTGGCCGAAGATGAGTACGGCGATCCCTATCTCGGAGCGCTCGAGATCCAGTTCACCGGAGTCGATAGCTTTGTGGTCATGACTGAGCCGACGCGCCTGGAAGGCAAACCACTGATCCTTATTCCCGATGTCGAACACCTCGCCTTTGAATACTACGGATATGATCCCCAAAGTCAGGGATACCAATGGTTCACCTACTGGAGTGGCGAGGAAATGCTCAATGTTCCTTTGGCGATACGTATCCACTACAACAACAGCCATCTGACTGTGCCGATTAACGCCAATTTTCCAGGCAATCGTATTCGAATGGGGATCCAGGGTTTAATTCAGCAGTGACCATATTGATTCGTAAATGCTTAGAAAGAATGCTTAAATTGGACTTTCCAAAAGATGTCGCATCCTTCGGGGAGTCCACTCGGCCGGGTTACCGGCGAAAAGGCTGCAGTAACCAACGGGGATCGGTCCTATTGATCGTGTTATGGGTCTTGCTGGCCATGAGTGTGCTGGCTCTTTCTTTCTCCGCTTCAATTCGAACGGAGGTGGATGCGGCGCGCAATGTTGTCGACCAGCGACAGGCATACTATATGGCGCGGGCCGGGATCGAATATGCAATCCATCGCATTTTGCAAGCACAAAGCGCGTTTTTCCAAGAAAACGCACTGGCGTTGGATACGGACGCCGTGCCGCAGGTCTTTTCGGGAGTCGTTTCGCTGGGGCTGGCCGACGGACGAGCGGAGGTGGACGTCATCGACGAAACAGGGAAGCTCAATTTGAATCTGGCACCGGATCACTTAATTTATAACCTGCTTATCATGGTAGGAGTTCAAGGAGAACTTGCTGACGTGATCACCGATTCGATCTCCGATTGGAGAGACAGCGATCAGCTGGTCCGGCAATTTGGAGCGGAAGACGATTACTACCTATCCCTGGACGAGCCGTATCGAGCCAAGAACGGCTTCTTTGACGTCCCTGAAGAGCTGCTGTTGATTCGAGGTGTGACTCCCGAAATTTATTATGGTCGAAAGGGTACAAATGACGCCGGTGAGCCGGTGGAGTACTATGGACTTCAGCATTACTTTACAACTTACTCGAATGTAGCGCGTATCAACATCAATTCTGCACCTATTCCCGTGCTGGCTGCGATTCCGGGACTGGATTATGCAACTGCCGCCGAAATTGTTCGCATGCGTCAACAGAGTCCAATTAGTGATGTCAGCCAGGTGGCGCAACTGATTCCCGGTCTCTCAGGCGAAGTGTTTAACTATCTCTCGGTCTTCAGATCACAGGTTTATACGCTGACCGGAATCGGTGAAGTTCGACATTCTGGCGTTATCAGTAAAATCCGTGCGGTTGTGCGTGTTGACGGCGCCAGCCGTCAAGGCTATGCCATACTTTACTGGAACGAAGCGAATACAGAGTTATAGATGACAGCCAGTCATCGAAAGGGAAATCAATGTTCAATTTGGATTCATCACTGGGAATTGGGATCCAGGAAAAGGCCCTGGTACTCGCGACAGTGCATAAGGGATTGAATGAATACTCCCTCAAGAATTCCCTGATTATTGAGAACTGGGCCGATCTCCCTCCGCTGGAGTTAAGAAGTCGGATTCAGGACTATATTAAAAGCAACGGGTTTAATCGAGAAAATGTGACCCTAGGGCTGTCCCGGAATAATGTAATCATACGACAAGTTTCGCTACCTTTAGATGTCGAAGAGAACCTGGAAGGAGTCGTTCGGCTGCAGGTAGAGAAATACGAGCCGAGTGAAGACGAGTCTTCTTACTACGATTTTCAGATTCTAAGCAGAGACGAAGAGCGCAAAGAGCTGGTTCTCCAAATCGTGATGGTGCGCCAGGCGGTTCTTGATCAATACCTCCAGCTTTTTCGCGAGATGAATCTTTATCCCGCAGCCGTTCGCTACTCCAGCCTGGGGTGGCAAAGCATCTTTCTCGCCCACAAGGCCGGCCTTTCCAAGAAAGCCGCTAATTTACTCGTCTATTTTCAGGAGCAGTCAATCGAACTGGTCTTTTTGCAGGGAACAGATCGCGTTTATTCGGAGTCGATACCGGTCTCACAGGTTGGGATTGATGTTAACTGGCTGCTAAACGAGTTAAAGGCTTTCTTGATGCGGATCGATTCCCCCGCCGAAGAGATCTCTCGACTTTATCTTGCCGGCAACCTGCCCGAGGGATTATTCCAGGAGTGTAAGGAGCGTCTTGGGGATTGTGAGCTCTTCCGCACCGGCCTGTTGCTGAAAGGCAAGGGAGTGGGGGAACTCGACGATCGAGTGGCGGCTGCGGCCGGCTTGGCGATTTCGGGCATCAGCCGTCATGAACCTGCCCGCTTGAACCTCATCCCCGAAGAGAAGCGACTCGTGCAAGGTCGTGTCAGTCTTGTCCCTACCTATATCATGGCAGCCTTGCTGCTCGTTCTTTTCGGTTCGCTGATGGCTCGTCCCTATTTTCAGAAGCAGAGTACTGTTGAACTCCTTGATATCCAGATATCCAGGCTGGGAAATGAAGTTGACGAAGCACTCTCCCTCAGAGAGCAGGTGCAGCAAACTGAGAGTGAGCTGGAGGAATTGCGCCAACTGCTGAGTGGAAGGCAGAAAGTACTCATGGTTTTAAAGGATTTGACCGAGCGAATCCCCGACAATACCTTTCTCCAAACTCTCCAGATTCAAGGAGATCAGGTGACTATGCAGGGCTACTCCGACTCTGCATCCAGTCTGCTGCCGGGGCTTATGCAGTCGCCGTATTTGTCGAACGTGACTGCCAACTGGATTACCCAGGACCAGCGAATGGGGGGTAGGGACCGATTCAACTTCACGGCAACTATCCGTAAACCAGGAGACGAACGGTGAAGATGCCTAAATTAAGCAAGCGAGATAAGAGAACTTTATGGGTGGGAGCCATCGCCGGAGCCATCATTCTCTTTGTGATGTACGGAATTATGCCTCTGTCTGAAGCCAGCGACAATCTCGACGGTGAACTGAGAGAGAAAGCAGCGCTGTTGCAACGTTCTATTCAGGCAGTCGAGAATGAAGACGTTTACAGGAGCCAACTTGCGACCCTGGAGTCCATGCTCGACCACTATCGCGGACAGTTGCTCGATTCGAATGACGGCACAGTGGCGAGGGTTCAGCTGGAGGAAATTGTAAGGGGGCTGGCCGAGAGTAATGGAGTCACCATATCCCGAAGCAATCCGTTGCAGGAGACAAAAATCGGCGACAGGTACTCGCAAGTGAAGATTCAGATCAATTTGACTGGAGACATGCCTGAGTTGACCAGTTTCATCTATGATCTTTC
>DATGOF010000026.1:0-3918 GCA_035306285.1 Acidobacteriota bacterium
GTTCGGAGAAAACATATGAGTATCCGACAACATCGCTTGCCAGTGGTCACGGGTCCGGGTCCATTCGAAACCTTCCAGACCCCCGCTCAAGACGTAAGGGGTCTTGCGTTCTGTAAAGCGTCCATAGAGTGTATTGTTGTCGGTAAGGTTGTGATCGATTCTGAAGAAGGTCCAATCTCCCTTGTAAAGGTCGTCCGGATAATCATGGGCAAAGCCGAAGTTATTCGTCAGTGCGGTCGGAGACCCCATGTTCGGTTCGGGGATGTAGAGATCCTGGACGCGCTGTGAAACCGGATTGATCCGGTTTTCAGGAATAATGTTGTTTGGAAAGGCTTCTCCCGTGAGCGGGTCGATAATGTCGTTTGAGAGCTGGGAAAAGTCTCCCTGCCGCATCGGGAGGCTGGGTACGTTGGCGATGCGGAAGGAGCCCAGCGGCAGCCTCTGGGCGAACCATGAGGCATAGAAAAATGTTCGGTTCTTGATAATCGGCCCCGAAGCCTCTGCCTGCCATTCGTGCTGCAGAAAGGGCGTTTTTTCAGGATCAAAGAAAAGTCGTGCCTCGAGTCCAGAATTGAAATGGCGATAGAGAACTGAGCCGTGAAATTGATCGGATCCGCGTTTGGAAGTCAGCTGATAGTTTGCAATACGAGACTGATCGGCCTTTGCGTTGACCGAGCCGACACTTAATTCGTCGAAGAAGTAAACGTTGTTCATCTGGTTGCCGTGACGGTCGTTTTCCACGCCATCGAATCCGTGTGAAACCTGTGTGTTCGGCTGACCTGCAACCTGTGCATTCCCGCCCTGCGCCTGCACACCAGGAAGCAGGATCATAAATGTCCAGGGCTTGGGATAAGCGTTGTTAACCGGACTATCCTTAATCTTCACGTCGGGAATGGCGTCGGCAATGCTGGCCGTGTCAGTGGTAATTACGGCCGCTCCGGATGTGACGGTGATCTGATCGGTTACTTCTCCGACTTCCAGCCGGACGTCAATCCGTCGAATTTGGCCGGCTTCGAGCCGGATATTGTCTGCTACGAAGGTTTTGAAGCCTGGTAAAAGCACTCTGAGTTGGTAAACGCCAGGACGGAGATCTGGAATTTCGAAATCGCCATTATCAGAAGCGACTATGCTTCGGGTGGTAACGTTTGTTGAGACGTCGATCAAGACGATTTCGGCGCCCGGCACAATACCGCCGGTCTGGTCGACTACCGTTCCGCGGATCGTTGACAGAGTGGACTGGCCGAGTGCGAACGCACCGAATAGGAGTCCGAATCCAACCTGAAGTAGTAGGGTCTTCCGAGCCATAAAATACCCCCTCGCAGTTGCCGGTTGATATGTACTAAAACGCGGTTGAATCACACTAAAGATCCCATAAACATCTGAATTGCACAATAAGAAATCGAGCTGACACAGGGGACCGGGGAAACTGAGGTTCTGAATCTTTATTGGTGCGCCTTCAGCGCAGTCCTCTGTGCTCGCTGTGCCTCTGTGGTTAAGATGTTTCCGCTATGTTGCGCGTGTTCGTGGGCGCGCAGTATTGCGCCTTTGGAGCGTTCCCATGAAGCAGCAGAACAGAGGATCGCCCGATTCAGGCGTCGGATGATTGAAGTTGCTGGTCTTCGGGAGAGACGTCGTACGTGGTCCGCTCTTCCAGGGTACGCTCGACCAGTTCATCGATTCCAATCAACTTTTCGATCTCAAGGACCTGGCTCATTCGAGCGACTGTGGCAGGGTTCCGGGCAATCAAAGAACAACAGTCTTTGTACGGTTTTGTGGCTGCTTCGAATAAACCGATTCTTCGCGCGTAATCGATAATCTCTTCCTTGTCCATGCCGCATAGTGGTCGGAAAATCGAAAGCTCGGCGATATCATCCATTGCTCTAAGATTCGGCAACGTCTGAGACGCGACCTGTCCGAGACTATCGCCCGTAAATAAACCAGGGGCTTTTCGTTGCTGGGCCAGCTTCTGGGCTACCCGCACCATAAACCGTCTGAAAACCACCAGCTCTTGCCGTTGCAAAGGTCCCGAAATAGCCAGTCCAGTCACCTGGAAACGATGATAGGGAAAGTAATGGATTCGCAATCGTGGAATGAAATGGCTTAGCAAGCGAACTAGCTCGCCAACTTTCTCCTCATGTACGATCTGCGGATCATGGAGTGCATAAAAGTGCACGAGTTCCACCTTTGCTCCACGGCGGGCCATCATGTAAGTTGCAACCACGGAATCAACTCCCCCCGAAAATAGGCCCACTAGCCTTCCCGATACTCCGACAGGAAGGCCTCGAATTCCGGGGTTTCGGCGCGTGTGAAGAAAGGTCGTTCGTCCCGTAATCTCCAGGTGAAAAGTCAGGTCGGGGTGAGTGAGGTTAACCGGCAAATTGGTGAGCTCCTGCACGCGGCTTCCCAGCCACCGTTCGATTTCCGGTGTCTTCATGGGAAATTCTTTGTAAGGCCGGTTGACTCGTACCGCGAAACTGGATGCAGTAGAGGCATAGCGACGTGCCTCCTCGAGGACTTCTTCCTCGATTCGCTTCGGGTCACTCTCTATTAACCGCGCCGGTGCCCACCAGGCGATTCCAAAGACATTGCTCAGGTCAATCTCTCTCGGACTGGTCACTACTAGCCTGCCGTTCCGTCGTTCCACGGTAGTGCCCGGATGTTGATAGCGGATATTTGCGACTAGTCGCTCTTCAAATTGAGGCCGGTTGCGACCCTTTAACCCTAGCTCGCCGTAGTGTACGAGATACTTAAAATCCATGACTCAACACCAGCCTACCACAGCCCTTAAGCATCCTGGATCAATTGCCTGTACTCCGCCTCGGTATCGATGTCGAGAGCGGCACCCGGGCAGTCGATGACTTCCATTTCAGCCCGATGTCTATGGAGAACCGAGCGCGCGCCCCGGTCACCTTTCAACTGGTTCAGTTCGCCAAAGAACTCCCGGCTGAAAAGGGCGGGTACACCCATGACACCACGATAAGAGCAAGCAACGATTGCGGCTCCTTGTTCGAATCTCGAATTCATTTTTCGCAAGGTATCGACGTCGACACCGGGTTGATCACACAACATCAGAAGTGCAGCATCCGCCTCCTTGGGCACAGCTCGAAGGGCCGCGCGCAATGAAGATGCCATTCCGTCTTTCCAGTCCTGATTGATCACCATCTGTACCGGCAAATTTTCCAGTTCCGGAACCATCTGTTGAGCCGCAAAGCCCAGGACTACGATGACCGGACCACACCGTGCCTCGAGGGCCACTCGAGTTGAGCGGCGAAGGAGCGATTCCCCTTGAAATGTGAGGAGTTGCTTCGGACGTCCAAGGCGGCTGGATTCACCCGCAGCGAGAATAATGATGGCTGTCATGGATTCATCGAAAAGAGCGGTGGCGTTCCTCTCACTCCTGCTTCATCGGGTTGCGCTGGTATAAGGGATGCAATTCTTCTCGGATCTGGCGGTAAAGCCGTTCGGCGTCCTCTCGACGGCAGAGTTCCGTTCCCGGTGTCATGACGGCCGCTGCGCCCGCCGCCACGCCAAAGAGAATTGCCTCTTCCAGGGGTTCTCCGCGCTGCAGTGCGAGCAGAATACCAGCCACCATGCTGTCGCCTGAACCAACTGTGCTGCGGATCGGCACGGTGGGAGAGGGGACATGGTAGCAGCCTTGGTCGGAGAAAAGAATGGCACCGCCCCTTCCCAGAGACAACGCGAGAGCCTCGCATTTTCCACTTTCGACGATCGAGCTAGCGGCCGCCTTAATGTCGGTTTCGGTTTGCATCTCCTTGGAATATAACTGCGCCAGTTCGCGCATGTTGGGTTTAAGCAAGAATACCCCTGCCTCAGCTGCCAGCTGTAGCGCTCTTCCCTTGGTATCGACTACCACCTTTGCTCCTCGCTTTCTCCCTATCTCTGCTATTCGGGCATAAA
>DATGOF010000027.1:0-2302 GCA_035306285.1 Acidobacteriota bacterium
CTTGCGGGCGAGGGGTTCGCTCACGAGCACACCTTCACCTTTTTCGAACTTCTCGAAAACCTCGTCGGAACCAGCTTGAGCAAGCGGATAGCGGTTTCGGCTTTTTGGCGAGCTCATCTCTACGCCGACAACGATCACCCGTAGGCCTCCGAGATCAAGCGTGAAGCTCCTCAATCGATCGACTGACTGAACACCTGGAAAGGTCTCTAGCTGGTCTATGAGCGAGCTTCGAATCAGGGCCGACGAACCCGGCCCCTCCCAGGAATCAGTCGTCACATACACATCCGCCACAATGGACGTGTTGATCCAGAGTTCGACCGTCTTGCGGAAGGAGCCGACCATCAGAGTAATTCCGATCAGCATGCTGACGGCTACGGCCAGAGCGGCAGCGGCGATGGATGTTGTTGATAATCGATCGGCTAGACTCTTGAGGCTAAATAGAAAACCGAAACGGTGCGGCTGGGCCTTGCGACTCAGACTTTGCACGAGGGCGGGCATGAAAAGGGGAATTGAAATCAATAAAGCAATTCCCAGGATGAACCCGGACGGTTTCCAACTGAGGCCAACCGCGGCAACCCAGACGGAAGCCAGGACGAGCACGCCGGCTCCTGCCCATAGGAGCGGCCGAGCAGCGGTTGTCGTCTGTTCGTGAAATCGGATGTGGGAGAGCAAAGCTCTGGGATCTGCAGTACTTACGTCCAGGGCGGGAATAACTGCCCCAAGCAAGGCCCCGCCGAGGCCGATGAAAATCCCAAGGAGAAAAATATAGGGAGAAATCTCGACTTCTTCGATTTCGTGCAAGAGATAGACACTGGTGAGTGTGGAGTTGACGGTGTGAAGGTTCAACTCAGCCAGCCAGTATCCAAGCGGAAGACCCAGAAGAACCCCGGAAAGGCCGAGGAGCATGACTTCGGCTGCGATATACCGGAAGACCTCAAGGCGAGTCGCTCCGAGTGATCGAAGCGTTCCGAACTCAGTTCGTCGCCGGATCAACATGGCCTGACTGCTCGCATACACGAGAAACAGGCCAACGAAGAGACTGATCAGGCTAAGCGCGGTCAGGTTCAGGCGAAATGCCCTCAGAAGTCCGGCGGCACTACTCTCCTGTTGCTGCGGCCGCTCGATACGAATGGAAGCCGGAAGGCGGGAGCGAAGATTCCTTTCAACAGAGTCGCTGTCTTCTGCAGCAATAACGTTGATTTGGGTGAGTCGCCCGGATAATCCAGTCAGTCTTTGGGCCTCCGCGATGTCCAGAACCGCGGTTCTCGAACTTGCGTGAGGATGTATTTGGCGAAAGTCAGTCACCGCTCCTATAAGCAGGTGGGTCTGTTCCGTACCAATGGAGGCTTCCACGCGCTGGTTGGGCGAAAGCTGTCTGGTCTTTGCCAGTCGCTCGTCGATTAGGAGCCAACCCGGCGAATTCAGGATCTCCTCAATGCCCAGTTCCATGTTCCGAGTGGCTGTCGGTTGGCCTGGAAGCGGCGTCACCAGGTCGAGGCCGAGGACACGAAGTGTTGTTTCATACTCTGGAAGGAAAACAGGCACGCTCACGACGGGCCACGCGGCGCCCACTCCCGGCGTAGATAATACCAGTGGAAGAAGCGTTTCAGGGATAGTGGGGGCCGAGCCCCGCACGACGAGGTCGGCTTCGCCGCTCAGCGTTTCGATACCGGCCTCGAATGCCGCGACGGCACTGGTGTTAAGAATTTGGATAGCGAGGACAGAGGCGACTCCAAGGGCCACTCCTGCCACTGTCAAGAGGTAAAGTCCTGGACTCTTACGGAACTGTGCTGTCAGAGTCGTGAAAAAATATCGAATCAAAGGCTATCAACTCCGATCCAGGCACCCGCTATGGAGTTCCCATACCTCATCCGCGAGAGCAGCCATTTCTCGACTGTGGGTTACATAAAGGAGTGCGTTATGCTGAGTCCTTGTAAGTTGAAGCATTAGAAGCATGACGCTTCTGGCCGTGTCGTCGTCCAGGTTTCCCGTGGGCTCATCCGCGAGGACGATATCCGGTTTCTCAATCAGTGCCCGACATAGCGCCACCCGTTGCATTTCTCCCCCGCTCAACTTGTCGACTGGATCCAGCGCACGCTCGAGAAGTCCCACCTCGCTCAAAAGCTGTCGGGCTCTGAGTCGGGATTCCTGGAGATCGCTTCCAGCGATGAGCGAGGGCAAGGTGATATTGTCGATGACGGAAAGATGAGAAAGGAGATAAAAGAACTGGAATACCAGGCCCACCCGTTTACGTCGAAAGTGTGACCGGCTGCGGTCGGAGAGCAACGCCAAATCCTGGCCG
>DATGOF010000028.1:0-3017 GCA_035306285.1 Acidobacteriota bacterium
CCGTCATCGCGTGCGATGGCCAGAGTCTTCTCGATCAAAGCCTGGTAGACGCCAAAGTAAGGCTCATCCCGATGCGGCCCGTGCTCCGGATACCCCTTCAGCGGCCAGGCCTCCTCTGCATCCACTTCCGTTAGGGCTATCCCGTAATGTCGGACGATCTCGTCACTGATCTCACGCTCGTCGCATTCCTTCAGCTCTTTAAATGCCCAGCAGTATGCCCGAAGCTCCCGGCACCCCGCCTCACCTCGCGCCCTCAGCCAGCCCGCCATCGAGGCCACGCTGCCCGAATCCATCCCTCCACTCAGACTGATCCCTGCCGGCTTCTCACTCCTTAATCGACACCTGACCGCCTCTCGAAATAGCTCCCGAAAATGCTCCCAGTATTCCTCCTCTCGACGATACCTGATCCGTTCCCCTCCCCCCGCTTCCCAGTACCGCCAGGTCCGTATGCCCCCCTCCTCCACCACCACGGCATGGCCCGCACGTAACTGTCGAATCCCTTCATAGAAGGTCCATTCCTGTTCCCCGAATACCCCCGCCAGATGCGCTCCCACCGCCAACTCATGGATCCGCACCGGAACCCCGGGTTGCACCAGGATCTGCTGTATCTCCGACGCAAACAAAAACCGACTCCCCTCCTCCCGGTAATAAAACGGCCGCATCCCCATCGCGTCCCGCGCCCCATACAGCCGCCGCTTCACCCCGTCCCATATCGCAAACGAAAAATCCCCCAGCAGCCTCTCTCCACTCCTCTCTCCCCAGCACTGATAGCTCTTTAAAATCAGTTCCTCGTCCGTAGCCTCTTCTCCAACCCGATACCCGGCCTCCTCCAGTGCTTCGATCAACTCCTCTCGATTGTCCAGCCGCGCGTCTGAGGTCACCACCGCTAATCCTTCCTGGGCAGGATCCCTCTCCCCGTATGATTCCTTCGTCTGCCAGTGCCTCAAACTTCCCAACCCCACCCCTTCATGCCGCCAGTATCCAAATCCATCCACCCCCCGATACCCCGCCTCCTTCACCATCCGCTCCAGTTCCCATAACTCCACCGCCCCGCCCCACTTCACGATCCCGCATATCCCGCCCATCTATTCGCCCTTCTCTCTCCGGCCTTTTTCTAAGCTGTAACCGGCCAGTACGACGTCCTGCTTTGTTTCCATCGTTCCAGGCTGCTCGACCTGGCTCCACCAGGAATGGGCATAGCGACCGCCAGCCGCAGCCAGTTCCTGGTGGGTTCCGCTTTCAACGACCTTCCCCTGCTCGAGCAGATAGATCCGATCAGCGGCCATGGCAGTCGTCAGGCGATGGGTAATGATCACCAACGTCCGGTCCTTCAGCATCGACCGCAGTCTTTTCAGCCAGTTTATTTCGGCCCATGAATCCATGAAGCTAGTCGGCTCATCCAGCAGCAGAATCGGACTTTCCCGGAAATAGGCTCGAGCCAGGGCAAGCCGTTGCCACTGTCCGCCACTAAGTTCGACGCCGTCGCCGTAACCCTTTCCCAGTAACGTTTCATATCCCTGGGGAAGAGCCGTAATGATCTTGTGAGCCTCCGCTGCCTCTGCCGCCCGATAAAGGGCCACATCATTTTTTGGTCTGGAGATATCGCCGTATGCGATATTGGCTTGTGCCGTGGCCTGATAGCGTACTGGCCACTGAAATAGCACGGTAACGAGATGCGTTAGCTCATTGAGCTTAAACTCTCGAAGATCGATCCCATCGATTTTTATGCTTCCTTCGTCGACATCGTAAAGACGGCATATGAGCTTGAAAATCGTGCTCTTACCGCTTCCATTAGATCCGACGATGGCCGTGATCTGGTTGGCAGGAATATACAAGTCGAGATTCTGGAGAATCAGCCGATCACTTTCGGGATAACGAAAGGAAACATTCTCAAAGCGGATCCCATCCCGAACCGATAGAGGTACTGGCGCTGACCTTTCGGGCTCTTCAATCGAAGGTTCAAGTTGAAGGAAGTCGAAGAGATCCCGTACATAGAACAAGTTCCCAACGATTTCCCCTACACTCCCCAGCAGGTTCTTCATTAAACCCTGCCCCCGAGTAAAAATCTGATAGAAAAGAGTCAGATCACCCAGCGTGGCAAACCCTCGCGTAACTCTCCAGATCATCCACAACAGCACGGCTCCGCTCAGCGCCAGTCCTGATAGTCCAGCCATGAGCTTCATGATCAACTCTTTGCCGGCCAGGCGCATCCTTTCGTCCCGGAGTCTTCTCCGCAGCGTGGCGTAGGAATCACGGAAGAAGTCTCCAAGTTGAAACTGGCGAACTTCCTCGGCAAAGGAGCGGTCGATTAAGGCGGTGTCAAAGTAGCGTACCCAGCGCCGATCGGTAGTCGTCTCTCTCCACCATTCGTGATGACGGGCAGTGTTTGTCAGAATGACATAAAGTACCGGCATCGACCCGGCAATGAGGGCGAAAGGTAGCCAGTATCCATAGGGAATGAGCAATGCTGCCATTCCCAGTAATGTCACACTGTGCTGGATCAAGGCGCCCAGATTCTCGAGCATGGCGAGGGGACGCTGCCCGGCCTCGCTGCATGCGCGGTGCAGTCGGTTTTGAAATTCAACGGTGTCCAGGACACCGACATTGATGTCCAGCGCCTTGTTGTGAATGAGACCCTTGATGTGATCTCCAACCAGCTCGGTTTGCTGGGTTCGTGTCCAGCTCAGCGCATCTCGGAGAAGTTCGCCAAGGATCATCACGCCACCGAGAGCGAGAACGGGTCCCAGAAGGGCCGAACTAATGACGAGCTCGCCTGCTCCTCCAGCCGTGAGGGAATCCACGACATGTCGAACCAGGTGCACTATGGCAACGGGGATCAATCCCTGCAAGAGCAGCAGTCCCAGCCAGAGGACGGCCCGGTAGCGAGTCGCGTTCCAGATCAAAGTCAATACTTTTGGAATCTGTCTCAGCTCACCTATACCGGTTAACAAGGTTTGCAGCATCGAGTTTCTACTTTCGTGTCCTCGTCTTTAGACACCGTCCCACTTCAAAATCGG